>NZ_JBICYJ010000026.1:0-127031 GCF_043200835.1 Kitasatospora sp. NPDC048365 | reverse complement strand
GCCTGGCTGCCCCGCGCGCAGGCCGCCGCCGACCACGCCGCCGCCGTCGGCGACGACGGCATCGCCTCCGACCTCCTGGGGCAGCTCCTCGCCGAGCCCCCCCCCCCCCCCCCCGCCCCCCCCCCCCCCCCCCCCGCCCCCCCCACCCCCCCCGCGTCGTACTTGTCGACCCGGTACGGGCGGCTGCCCTGCATCTCCGACTTGAGGATGTTCGACCGGTTGGTGAAGCGCTCGATCGAGATGTCGTGCTCGGCGAGGAACTCCAGCACCGAGGCGTGGATGGTGTTCACCACCGGGGTGGAGGCGTAGATCGCGTCGTCCGACTTGAACCGGCTGGCCCAGGTCGCGTCCGTCCACGCCTGCCGCATGCAGAACGGCTCCGGCAGGCCGATCGAGCCGCCGAGGAAGGTCAGCAGGGTCGGCATCCGGTGGAAGGGCGCCCGGACGGCCTGGCGGACCACCTCGTCGTCGTCGACCAGCGGCAGCTGGACGGTCTGGTTCTCCCAGCGGCGGAAGGTCTTCGGGATGTCCTTCTCCTTGGGCTTCGGCTTGGCGCCGAACCAGGGCACCAGCGGGCCGAGCGCGTGGCCCGTCACGTGCACCTGGAGGTTGTTGTGCAGCACCACGACCTCGACCAGCATCGTGGTGACCAGCTGGCCCTTGTGCAGCACGTACTGGATGGCGATCCGGTGGCGCGGGTCGCTGCCGAAGGTCTGCCGGTTGGCCACCTCCTGGACGGCGAAGTCGCGCATCCGGAAGTTGTCCATGTCGGCGCCGCCCGGCCGCCCGATCTCGTCGGCGCCCTCGGGGATGTCCTGCACCACCCACTGGGTGATGGTGGCCTTCGGCATGCCGCCGTTGGGGACCTCGCTGCTGGTCAGCCGGCCGAGCCGCTCGGTGATCCGGCGGGTCAGGTCGGCGGTGTGGAAGACCCGGAAGTCCTCCTGCCCGTCCGCCGGCCTGAGGTCCTCGCGCAGGCCCCAGTCGCCCCAGCGGGCGCCCACCCCGAGGATGCCCTTGGACCCGGCGTAGTGGTGGATATTGGTCTCCTGCTCGGCGCCCACCCGGTCCAGCGCGGCCTTCAGGTCGACCGCCTGCTTGTCCAGGTGGTCGCGGGGCACCGCCTTCGGCACGGTCGCCGCCACCGGGCTGCCGCCGACCAGGTCGCCCCAGCGGGCGCGCTGGGCCAGCACCGAGCGGACCACGATCCGCTTGGCCAGGAACCAGCCCGCCACCGGCGCCAGCATCATCACCCGGACGTACAGCGACCACGGGCCGGAGACCGGCGGACGCAGCGCGAACAGCAGGGCGAGCCCGCAGGCGAGCAGCAGCGCGAGGGTGCCGTAGAAGCCGTCCCGGGCGGCACTCTGGTTGCGGCCCAGCCAGGCCTTGGCCTGGTAGGCGGCCAGCCAGATCAGCGCACCGGGCAGGAAGGCGATGCCGAACACCAGGGTGATCAGCGAGAGTTGCCGGTCCCGGGCGTCGCGCAGGTCCTGGGCGGCGAGGCAGTGCTCGACCACCATCCGCGCGTCGGTGCCGAAGGAGGGGACCAGCGGGAGCCGCTTGGCCGAGAGTGTCCGGTCGATCAGGGCGCGGCTGAACGCCTCGCCCGCGCTCGGACGGAACAGCTCCGACCGGCCGGGCTTCCACTTCACCCCGGCGAGGCCCTCCAACTCCTTGTACTCACCGGTGCGGTACGCCGCCGAGGAGAGTGCCTGGGTGACCGCGGTCTGGTTACCGACGTCCGTCCGGGGTATCTGCGCGCCCGGGGTCATGTCGAGCGTACTCATCTGGCGAGTTGCCCCTCCTCCCCTTGTCAGCGGCAGGTTACCGTGCCACCGCCCGGCCGCGCGGATGATCGTCTGATCCGTGGTCACATCTCGGCCGTTGCCCGGCTTCCCGGTGATGGTGCCCACGATGGGGCAGGATCAGACGTATGGCCGATGACATCTCGCGCGATCCGGTGCTGGTCTTCGACGGGGACTGCGCCCTGTGCACCACCTTCGTCCGCTGGGCCGAGCGCTACCCGCGGGCGAGCCTCTCCTCCGCCGGCTGGGACGCCGTCCCCTCGCAGCGCGCGGACCTCGCCGCGCTGGCCGACTTCACCGGCGGCGAGGTCACCCCGGACCGGGCGGAGCGCGAGCTGCTCTGGATCACCCCGGCCCGCCGGGTGTACGGGGGCGCCCAGGCGGTCGCCGGGCTCCTGATGCGCTCCGGCGGCGCCTGGGCGTGGGCCGGCGCGCTCCTCGCCCTCCCGCCGGTCCGGCCCCTCGCGGACGCCGTCTACCGCTTCGTCGCCCGCCACCGGCACCAGCTCCCGATCGGCACGGCGGCCTGCGAGGTCCGCTGAGCGGTCAGGAGGCGTGCTCGTACCGGCTCGCGAGGTTGGCCGGCATGGGGGCGTGGCGGACGTAGCTGCGGGTGAACTCGGCGGTGCCGTGGGCCAGTGACCGCAGGTCGACGGGGTAGTGGGTCAGTTCGAGCTCGGGGACCTCGGCACGGACCAGGCTGAGGCCGGGGCCGCCGGTCTCGGTGCCCAGGACGTGGCCGCGGCGGGCCGAGAGGTCGCCGAGGACGGCGCCCTGGTACTCGTCGGGGAGCAGCACCCGGACCTCGTCGACCGGCTCCAGGAGCTGGACCTTGGCGTGCGCGGCGGCCTCGCGCAGGGCGAGGGCGCCGGCCGTCTGGAACGCGGCGTCGGAGGAGTCGACCGAGTGCGCCTTGCCGTCGGTCAGGGTGACCCGGACGTCGGTCATCGGGTGGCCGTGGATGCCGTGGGCGAGCTGGGCGCGGACGCCCTTCTCGACCGACGGGATGAAGTTGCGCGGGACGGACCCGCCGACCACCTTGTCGACGAACTCGAAGCCGCCGCCGGGCAGCGGCTCCACGGTCAGGTCGCAGATCGCGAACTGGCCGTGCCCGCCGGACTGCTTGACGTGCCGGCCGTGGCCGCTGGCCGGGCCGCCGAAGGTCTCGCGGAGCGCGACCTCGTACGGCACCGTGTCGACGTGGACGCCGTGCCGGCCGCGCAGCCGGTCGAGGACGACCGCCCGGTGGGCCTCGCCGGTGCACCACAGGACGAGCTGGTGGGTGTCGGGGTTCTGCTCGACGCGCAGTGCCGGGTCCTGGGCGGCGAGCCTGGCGAGCGCCTGGGAGAGCTTGTCCTCGTCGGCCTTGGAGTGGGCCTCGACGGCGATCGGCAGCAGCGGTTCGGGCAGCGGCCAGGGCGGCAGCACGGTGGCGTCGGAGGCGAGGGTGTCGCCGGTGCGGGCGCCGGCCAGCTTGGCGGCGCAGGCGAGGTCGCCGGCCGTGGCGTCCGGTACGGGGCGCTGCTGCTTGCCGAACGGGCAGGTGAGCGCGGTGACCTTCTCGTCGGGCTGGCCGGCGAGGTGGACGGTGGTGTCGGGCCGCAGGGTGCCGGAGAAAACCCGCAGCAGGCTGAGCCGGCCGACGTAGGGGTCCTCCCCGGTGTGCACGACCTGGGCGGCGAGCGGCCCGTCGGGGTCGCAGGCGGGCAGGTCGTCGGCGCGGTCGAGCGGGGAGGGGAAGGCGGCGGCGACCAGGTCGAGGAGCTCGGCGCAGCCGCCCGCCTCGGGCGCGGGGGAGGCGGCCAGGACGGGGTGCAGGGTGCCCTGGAGGAACTCCCGGCGGACGGCGGCGGTGAGCGCGGCGGTGTCCAGCTCCTCGCCCTCCAGGTAGCGCTCCAGCAGGGTGTCGTCCTCGCCGGCGATCGCCTCGACCAGGGCGGCGCGCTCCTCGCCGAGGTCGCCCGGGTCCTGCGGATCGCCGCGGCGCAGGCCGGTGAGCAGCTCGGTGGACCCGTGCAGGTGGCCCTCGCGCAGGTCCCAGTGGTGCAGCGGCCGGACACTGTCGGGGTGGCCGTCGCCGAGGGCGTCCTGGAGCACCAGCAGGGTCTCGTCGAGCCGGACCCGGGCGGTGTTGAGGTGGGTGAGCACGACGGCCCGCGGGATGCCCGCGGCCGCGCACTCGCGCCAGAGCGCGAGGACCGGCCGGGACACCTCGTCGGTGGCGCTGTGGACGAACACGGCGGCCTCGGCGGCGCGCAGCGCGGCCCGGAGCTCGCCGGCGAAGTCGGCGTAGCCGGGCGCGTCCAGCAGGTTGATCTTGGTGTCCTGCCAGGCCAGCGGGAGGAGCGAGAGCTGCACCGAGCGCTGCTGCTGGTGCTCGATCTCCTCGTGGTCGGCGACGGTGCTGCCCTCGGGGACGCTGCCGGCCCTGGTGAGGGCGCCGGCGGTGAGGGCGAGGGCTTCGGCGAGGGTGGTCTTTCCGGCTCCGCTGGCTCCGACCAGCACCACGTTGCGGAGCCGGTCGGGTCGTTCGACGGTCGGTGCGGGGGCGTGCGTGGCTGAGCGGTCAGGCATGGCTGACCTCCGAGGGGGCGTGGGGCGGCAGAGCTCGCGATCAGCGTGGATACCATTGTCCAGCCGGGCGGGCCGATCCGCTCGGCCGCCTGCCGGCCGCCGTGGCCCGGGTGGAGACCGGTGAGATCGGAGCGGACCGGAAGGCCATGCTCAACAAGTACGCGCGTGCCTTCTTCACACGTGTCCTGACGCCGTTCGCCGCGCTGCTGCTGCGCTGGGGAGTGAGCCCGGACGCGGTGACGCTGATCGGTACGGCCGGCTCGGTCGCCGGTGCGCTGGTGTTCTTCCCGCGCGGGGAGTTCTTCTGGGGCACCATCACGATCACCCTGTTCATCTTCTCCGACCTGGTCGACGGCAACATGGCCCGCCAGGCCGGGCGTTCCAGCAAGTGGGGCGCGTTCCTGGACTCGACGCTGGACCGGGTCGCCGACGCGGCGATCTTCGGCGGCCTGGCCATGTGGTACGCGGGCAAGGGCGCCAACGAGCTGCTCTGCGCGGTGGCGATCTTCTGCCTGGCCAGCGGCCAGGTGGTGTCGTACACCAAGGCGCGCGGCGAGTCGCTGGGCTTCCCGGTGAACGTCAACGGGGTGGTCGAGCGGGCCGAGCGGCTGGTGATCAGCCTGGTCGCGGCGGGCGTCGCGGGCCTGGCGACCTTCGGGGTGCCGTACGTGGAGTGGCTGCTGCCGTTCGCCCTGTGGGTGGTCGCGGCGGGCAGCCTGGTGACCGTGTTGCAGCGGATGCTGACCGTCCGCCGCGAGTCCTTCGAGCTGGAGGGCGCGGCGGCTGTGGCGGAGGGGGCGGGTCAGGAGTGAAGGAACGGCTGGTCGACGGGGCGTACGCGGCAGGCTGGGCCGGGCTGAGGCACCTGCCCGAGCCGGTCGCCCGCGGCCTGTTCAACACCATTGCGGACGTCGCCTGGCGCAAGCAGGGCAAGGGCGTGCTGCGGCTGGAGGCCAACCTGGCCCGCGTCCACCCGGACGCCGACCGGGCACGGCTGCGCGAACTGTCCCGGGCCGGCATGCGCTCCTACCTGCGGTACTGGATGGAGTCCTTCCGACTGCCGACCTGGAGCCTGGAGCGGATCGCCGGCGCGATGACCTGCAAGGGCATCGAGCAGCTGAACGAGGCGATGGCGGCCGGGCGAGGCGCCGTCCTCGCGCTGCCGCACATGGGCAACTGGGACCTGGCCGGGGCGTGGATCGCCTCGGCGGGCGGGTACCCGTTCACCACCGTCGCCGAGCGCCTCAAGCCGGAGTCGCTGTTCGACCGGTTCGTGGCGTACCGCGAGGGCCTCGGCATGGAGGTGCTGGCGCTGACCGGCGCCGACCTGTCGGTGATCGGCACCCTGGCGCGGCGGCTGCGCGACGGCAAGCTGGTCTGCCTGGTCGGCGACCGGGACCTGTCGGAGGCCGGCATCCAGGTGGACTTCTTCGGCGAGCCGACCCGGATGCCGGCCGGCCCGGCGGCGCTCGCGCTGCGCACCGGCGCCGCGCTGTTCCCGGTGACGCTCTGGTACGACGGCCCGCACATGCGCGCCGAGATCCACCCCGAGGTCGTCCCCTCCGGCGAGGGCGACCGGCGGGAACAGAGCGCCGCGATGACGCAGGCGATGGCCGACGTGTGGGCGGAGGGGATCCGCGAGCACTCCGTGGACTGGCACATGCTGCAGAAGCTGTGGCTGGCGGACCTGACGCCGAGGGGGGCCGGGAAGTGAAGATCGGCATCGTCTGCCCGTACGACTGGGACGTCCCCGGCGGCGTGCAGTTCCACATCCGGGACCTCGCCGAGCACCTGATCCGGCTCGGGCACGAGGTGTCGGTGCTGGCCCCCGCCGAGGACGACGAGGCGCTGCCGCCGTACGTGGTCTCCGCCGGGCGGGCCGTCGCCGTGCCCTACAACGGCTCCGTCGCCCGGCTGAGCTTCGGCTTCCTGTCGGCGGCCCGGGTGCGGCGCTGGCTGCACGAGGGCCGGTTCGACATCCTGCACGTCCACGAGCCGGCCTCGCCGAGCCTGTCGATGCTGGCCGCCTGGTCGGCGAACGGGCCGATGGTGGGCACCTTCCACACCTCGAACCCGCGCTCCCGGGCGATGATCGCGGCCTCGCCGATCCTCCAGCCGAGCCTGGAGAAGATGAGCGCCCGGATCGCGGTCAGCGAGTACGCCCGGCGCACCCTGGTCGAGCACCTGGGCGGCGACGCGGTGGTCATCCCCAACGGCGTCGACGTGCGGTTCTTCGCCGACGCCGAGCCCGAGCCGGCCTGGCAGGGCCACGCGCCGGACGGCGGCGCCGGGACGATCGGCTTCATCGGCCGGATCAACGAGCCCCGCAAGGGACTGCCGACGCTGCTCGCCGCGCTGCCGCGGATCCTCGCCGAGCGGCCCGGGGTGCGGCTGCTGGTCGCGGGCAAGGGCGACGAGGCGGAGGCCGTGGCCGGCCTGGCGCCCGAGGTGCGGGCGCAGGTCGAGTTCCTCGGGATGGTCACCGACGAGGAGAAGGCCAGGCTGCTGCGCAGCGTCGACCTCTACGTGGCGCCGAACACCGGAGGCGAGAGCTTCGGCATCATCCTGGTCGAGGCGATGTCGGCGGGCGCCCCGGTGCTGGCCAGCGACCTGGACGCGTTCCGGCAGGTGCTGGACGGCGGCTCGGCGGGCGAGCTGTTCCCGATCGAGGACGCGGACGCGCTGGCGGACGCGGCGGTGAAGCTGCTCGGCAACCCGCAGCGGCTGCGCGAGCTGCGCGAGGCCGCCTCGCGGCACGTGCGCCGCTTCGACTGGGAGACGGTCGGCGCCGAGGTGCTCTCGGTCTACGAGACGGTCACCGACGGCCGCCCGCCGGTCGCCGACGTCGAGCCCACCGGCTGGCGGGCCCGCCTCAAGGGCTGAGCCCGCCGGGCGGTCAGGCCGGGCGCGGGCGGAAGGTGCCGCCGTAGGCCGGGAGTTCGACCGTGTGACCGTAGCGGTCGAGCTGCGCCCAGGGACGGTTGATCCCGGCGCTGCCGTAGGTGCGGACCCGGCTCACGGCGTCCAGGTCGAGCACGTCCACCAGGATCTCCTCCCCGGTGCCGGCCTGCTGGCGGACGATGCCCTCGGGGTCGACGATCGCGCTCTGTCCGACGCCGGCCGGGTCGGCGGCGTTGAGGTTGACCACGTAGAGCTGGTTGGTCCAGGCGTTGGCGCGGGCGCAGACCAGCTCCATCTCGCGGTCGCGGGTGGTGGTCAGGGTCGGCTGGATCATGACTTCGGCGCCGAGCCAGCCGAGCTGCCGGGCGGTCTCCGGGAACGAGCCGTCGTAGCAGATCGCGAGCCCGGCCCGGCCGATCCCGGGCAGGTCGAAGACGGTGAACCCGGTGCCGGGCTCGGTGGTCTCGTACGGCTGCCAGGGGAACACCTTGCGGTACGCGGCGGCGATCTCGCCCTCCGGGGAGACCGCGACGGCGGTGTTGTGGATCAGGCCTTCGGCGGTGCGCTCGTACAGGCTGCCGGGGACCAGCCACAGCCCGGTCTCCCGGGCGAGCGCGCAGATCCGGTCGGTGAGCGGGCCGGGGATGCTGACGGCGGCCTCGGCCGCCCACGCGGCGCGGGCCTGGAGCAGCGGTGCCTCGGCGGCGAGCATCAGCTCGGGGACGACCACCAGTTGGACGTGCGGGAAGGTGTCCCGGGTGGCCCGGACCCGGTCGGCGAAGCGCTGCCAGGTGGCCTCCAGGTCGTACGGGACGGGGGTGGTCTGCAGGGCGGCGACGGCGAGGGTGCGCATCGGGATCAGTCCTCCGGGGCGGGGTCGGTGGCGGGGGCGGCGACGACGGTGGTGCGGCCGTCGCGGAAGAAGCGGGGGAAGCGGAGGCGGGCCGCGGCGGCGGCGAGGGCGCCGAGCACGATCGAGCCGATGCCGAGCAGGAACACGCCGCCGACACCGCCGACCGAGGTGGTGCCGTAGCCGGGGTCGTAGGTGTCGGCCGCGGTCCGGACGAAGGCGGCGATCATCATCAGGCCGCCCGCCAGCGGCAGGACGCCGCAGAGCAGCAGGTCGCGGGCGGAGCGGCGGAGCCGCCGCCGGAAGTACCAGGCGCAGGCCAGGCCGGTGACGCCGTAGTAGAAGGCGATCAGCAGGCCGATCGAGAGGACGGCGTCGCCGAGGAAGTCGGCGGAGACCGCCGTGAGCACGGTCAGCAGCACGGCGGCGAGCACCCCGAAGACGGCCGTGCCGAAGGCCGGGGTGCCGTGCCGGGGGTGGATCCGGGCGAAGCGGGCGGGCAGCGCCCCGTGCCCGGCCATCGACAGGGTGGCCCGGGAGCTGCCGACCAGGCAGGTGAGCAGTGCCGCGACGGCGGAGACGCAGACCGCGAGCCGGACGACCTCGGCCGCCGCGCCGCCGAGGACGGAGGGCGCCAGCCCGGCGAGCACGTCCGCGGCGTTGTCCGGGTTGCCGAGGCCGAGGCCCGCGGTTCCGGTGCCCGCGTAGGAGATGGCCGCGAAGGCGGTGAAGAGGTAGGTGGCGAGCAGCACCAGGGTGGAGATCACGGCGGCCCGGCCGGGGGTGCGGGCGCTGTCCCTGGTCTCCTCGTTGGCGGTGATCAGGGCGTCCCAGCCCCAGTAGATGTACAGGCAGAGCACGACCGCCTCGGCGAACGGGCCGAAGCCGTCGAAGCCGCGCGGGTCGAGCCAGGAGAGCGAGGGCGCGGCGGCACCGTCGGCGCCGAGGGCGGCGACGCCGAAGGCGGCCAGGGCCAGCAGCTGGAGGCCCAGCAGCGTGTACTGCACCGCGGCGGCGAGCTGGAGCCCGCGCCGGGCCAGCAGGGTCGCGCCGGCCAGCAGCAGGACCGCCGTCACGGTGACGGCGAGCGGGCTGTCGGCGAGCGGGCCGGCGCCGACCAGGTCGAGCAGGTGGGCCGCGCCGACCTGGGCCAGGGCGGTCATGGCGAGCACGGTGGCGAACTGGACCACCCAGCCGCCGGACACCCAGCCGGCGAACGGCCCGAAGACTCGGGTGGTCCACACGAACGTGGTGCCGCAGTCCGGCATCTCCCGGTTGAGCTCCCGGAAGGCGAAGGCGGTGAGCAGGATCGGGACGAAGCCCAGTAGCAGGGCCGAGGGGGCGGTGGTGCCCGCCACCACGGTGACGAGGCCCAGCGTCACGGCGATCGAGTACGTCGGGGCGACCGACGACAGGCCGAGGGCGACGGCGCCGAGCAGGCCCACGGAGTCGCGCCGCAGTCCCTTGCCGCCGGTGCCGGTGGGTGGGTCGTCGAGTCTCGTGCCGATGGTCACGGGGTGCTCCGGGGGTAGCAGCCAATTTCTTAAACGCTGATTTAAGAAAAGGTCCTCCCGGGCGTCAAGAGCTGCTGAGGTATCGTTACGGTCAAGTTCAGCTGAACGGAGGTCGCCGATGGGCAGGCGCAAGGATCAGGAGGGCCGACGGGCCGCGCTCGGCGAGGCGGCGCAGCGCGCCCTGCTGCGGCGCGGCCTGGAGGGCCTGCGGCTGAAGGACGTCGCCGAGGAGGCCGGGATCACGCCCGCCGCGGTGCTGTACTACTACGGCGACCTCGACGAGCTGATGTACGAGACCTTCCAGCAGGCGATCGAGCGCTTCTGTCGGGCCCGCGAGGCGGCCGTCGAGGCGCTGCCGGACGCCCGGGAGCGGCTGCGGGTCTGCGTGGACTCGGGCGTCGCCACCGGGCCGGACGACCTGCTGCCCCGGCTGCTCTTCGAGTACTGGCCGCGCAGCCTGCGCGACCCGAAGGCGGCCGCGCTGGACAGCGCGCTCACCGAGCGGCAGGTCGCCGTCTACTACGGGGTGCTGGTGCTCGGCCAGGCCCAGGGCCACTTCGCCCTCGCCGAGTCGCCCCGGCTGCTCGCCGCGAGCCTGGTGGCGATGGAGGACGGCTTCCAGATGGAGATCCTGGCGGGCCGCCGCACCCGGGAGGACGTGATCGGGGCGCTGCACGCCTTCCTGCGGGCGACCACCGGCCACGACCCCGCGGCCGCCCCGTAGGGTGGGGCCCATGCCTCAGATCTCTGTTGACTACTCCGAGCGGCTCGCCGACTCCTTCGACCGGCGGGCCTTCGGGCTCGCGCTGAACCGGCTCGCGGTGAAGCTGATCGACGCCAAACCCGAGAGCTGCAAGGTGCGCTTCCGGCGGGTGGAGGAGTCGGTGGTGGGGGCGGACGCCGACACGTACGCGCTGGTCTTCGTGCAGTTCCAGATCTTCCCCGGCCGGTCGCCCGAGGCGAAGGCGGCGCTGAGCGAGGCGGTGCTCGCCGAGCTGCCGGCGCACCTGGGCGACCTGTCGGCGCCGGTGGACGCGGCCGTGGACATCAAGGACATCGACCGCGACTGCTACCGCGGCACGGTCCTGGCGCCCTGACCGACCCGGTACCGTAACGCCCCGTGAGTACCTGGATCTGGGCCATCGCGGCCGTCGTGCTGTTCGCCGTCTACCTCAGCTGGACGGCGGGCCGGCTCGACCGGCTGCACGCCCGGATCGACGCGGCGAAGGCCTCGCTGGACGCGCAGCTGGTGCGCCGGGCGTCGGTGGCGATGGAGCTGGCCACCTCCTCGCTGCTGGACCCGGCGGCGTCGATCCTGCTGTACGAGGCGGCGCACGCCGCCCGGCAGAGCGAGGACGAGCACCGCGAGGTGGCGGAGAGCGAGCTGAGCCTGGCGCTGCGCGCGGTGCTGGAGCAGCCGGAGCAGGTGACGGCGCTGCTGGAGGCGCCCGGTGGCGCGGAGGCTGTGAAGGATCTCACGGAGGCGGTCCGCCGGGTGCCGATGGCCCGCCGGTTCCACAACGACGCGGTCCGGGCGGCGCGCGCGGTGCGCGAGCACCGTTTGGTCCGCTATTTCCGACTTGCGGGCCGGGCGCCGTTCCCGATGGCTTTCGAGATGGACGACGAACCTCCCGTGGCGCTCACTCCGGAGGGCGCGCCCGCGTAGGATTCTGTTGCCTGTTTGTCGTATGCGGAACGCGGGTCTGGACCGGATGGAGCATGGGTAAGGACCGTTTCGGGCCTACGATAGGGCGATAGCACTGGTTCATCTTCGAGTGAGGTCTCACGTGTCCACCACCCCCATCACCGCAGACCAGCCGCAGATCGGCACCGCCCGCGTCAAGCGCGGCATGGCCGAGCAGCTCAAGGGCGGTGTGATCATGGACGTGGTCAACGCCGAGCAGGCGAAGATCGCCGAGGACGCCGGTGCGGTCGCCGTCATGGCGCTGGAGCGGGTCCCCGCGGACATCCGCAAGGACGGCGGCGTGGCCCGGATGTCCGACCCGAACATGATCGAGGAGATCATCGCCGCGGTCTCCATCCCGGTCATGGCCAAGTCGCGGATCGGCCACTTCGTCGAGGCCCAGGTCCTCCAGTCGCTCGGTGTCGACTACATCGACGAGTCCGAGGTGCTCACCCCGGCCGACGAGGTCAACCACTCCGACAAGTGGGCGTTCACCACCCCCTTCGTCTGTGGCGCCACCAACCTGGGCGAGGCCCTGCGCCGCATCGCCGAGGGCGCGGCCATGATCCGCTCGAAGGGCGAGGCCGGCACCGGCAACGTCGTCGAGGCGGTCCGCCACCTGCGCCAGATCAAGAACGAGATCGCCAAGCTGCGCGGCTTCGACAACAACGAGCTGTACGCCGCCGCCAAGGAGCTGCGCGCCCCGTACGAGCTGGTCCGCGAGGTCGCCGAGCTCGGCAAGCTGCCGGTCGTGCTGTTCTCCGCCGGTGGCGTCGCCACCCCGGCCGACGCCGCCCTGATGCGCCAGCTCGGCGCCGAGGGCGTGTTCGTCGGCTCCGGCATCTTCAAGTCCGGTGACCCGGCCAAGCGCGCCGCCGCCATCGTGAAGGCCACCACCTTCTTCGACGACCCGAAGATCATCGCCGACGCCTCCCGCAACCTGGGCGAGGCCATGGTGGGCATCAACTGCGACACCCTGCCGGAGACCGAGCGCTACGCCAACCGCGGCTGGTAATCGCTCCGCCCTGCCGGCCCGCCGCAGCGCCCCGGGCGCGCGGCGGGCCGTGTCACGTACGACCCCGATCCAACCGAAGAGGTAAGCAGTGAGCACCCCCGTCATCGGCGTCCTGGCCCTGCAGGGCGATGTCCGCGAGCACCTGGTGGCGCTGGCCGCCGCCGACGCCGTCGCGCGGCAGGTGCGCCGGCCCGAGGAGCTGGCCGAGGTCGACGCCCTGGTGATGCCGGGCGGCGAGTCGACCACCATCTCCAAGCTGGCCGTCCTCTTCGGCCTGATGGACCCGCTGCGCGAGCGGGTCGCCGCCGGGATGCCGGTCTACGGCACCTGCGCGGGCATGATCATGCTGGCCGACAAGATCCTCGACGGCCGGGACGACCAGGAGACCGTCGGCGGCATCGACATGACCGTGCGCCGCAACGCCTTCGGCCGGCAGAACGAGTCCTTCGAGACCTCGATCCCGTTCGAGGGACTCGAGGGCGGCCCGGTCAACGGCGTGTTCATCCGCGCCCCCTGGGTCGAGGCGGTCGGCGCCGGCGTCCAGGTGCTCGCCGAGCTGCCGGCGGCCGACGGCCCGGACAGCCGGATCGTCGCGGTCCGCCAGGGCAACCTGCTCGCCACCTCGTTCCACCCCGAGCTGACCGGCGACCACCGGGTGCACGAGTACTTCGTGCGCATGGTCAGTGGTTCCTGAGGGTCACCGGTAAGATCTCTTCTGTTCAATTCCCTTTTGGCGACGTAAAGGAGCTGGCGATGTCCGGCCACTCTAAGTGGGCTACCACCAAGCACAAGAAGGCCGTGATCGACGCCAAGCGCGGCAAGCTCTTCGCCAAGATGATCAAGAACATCGAGGTGGCGGCGCGCACCGGCGGCGGCGACCCGGCCGGCAACCCGACCCTCTACGACGCCATCCAGAAGGCGAAGAAGAGCTCCGTCCCGATCGACAACATCAACCGCGCCGTCAAGCGCGGTTCCGGTGCCGAGGCCGGTGGCGCGGACTACTCGACCATCATGTACGAGGGCTACGGCCCGAACGGCGTCGCCGTCCTGATCGAGTGCCTCACCGACAACCGCAACCGCGCCGCCTCCGACGTGCGCGTCGCCATGACCCGCAACGGCGGCTCGATGGCCGACCCGGGCTCGGTCTCGTACCTCTTCAACCGCAAGGGCGTCGTGATCGTCCCCAAGGCGGACGGCGTGGACGAGGACAAGCTCTTCGAGGTCGTCCTGGACGCCGGCGCGGAGGAGGTCAACGACCTCGGCGAGTCCTTCGAGGTCATCTCCGAGGCCACCGACATGGTCCCGGTCCGCACCGCCCTGGTCGAGGCCGGCATCGACTACGACTCGGCCGACGCCAACTTCGTCCCCAGCATGCAGGTCGAGCTGGACGTCGACGGCGCCCGCAAGATCCTGAAGCTGATCGACGCCCTCGAGGACAGCGACGACGTCCAGAACGTCTTCGCCAACTTCGACATCAGCGACGAGGTCGGTGCGCAGCTCGACGCCGAGTGAGACGCCGTACCGTCCGGCCCGGTGCTCCCCGAGGGGAGTGCCGGGCCGGTGTCGTTCGGCCGGTTGTCCGACCCGACCGGTAGCCTTCGCAGTCGGACGAGAGGCGAGGCCACATGGTGCGGGTGCTGGGCGTGGACCCTGGGCTGACCAGGTGCGGAGTCGGCGTGGTCGACGGCGCGCCCGGGCGGCCGCTGCGGATGGTCGGCGTGGGCGTGGTCCGGACTCCGGCGGACGCCGAGATCGGGCAGCGGCTGCTGCAGATCGAGCAGGGCCTGGAGCAGTGGTTCGACGAGCACCGGCCGGAGCTGGTCGCGGTCGAGCGGGTCTTCGCGCAGCACAACGTCCGGACGGTGATGGGCACGGCGCAGGCCTCGGCCGTCGCGATGCTGTGCGCCACCCGGCGGGGGATACCGGTCACCCTGCACACGCCGAGCGAGGTCAAGGCGGCCGTCACCGGATCCGGGCGGGCCGACAAGGCGCAGGTGACGGCGATGGTGACCCGGCTGCTGCGGCTGGACGCGCCGCCCAAGCCCGCCGACGCGGCGGACGCGCTGGCGCTGGCCATCTGCCACATCTGGCGCGGCGGGGCGACGACCAGGATCGAAGCAGCGCTGGCGGCGAACCGCGCCGTCCCCGGCAACCGGTGGGTGCACGGTCGGTCGCGCCCCGCGGCGCAGCCGCCGATCGATCGGGCCTCGCGCCCCTGACGGGGCACTCGTTCAGCGAAAGGGTTCTACGTTGATTGCCTTTGTGCAGGGGCCGGTCGCGGCCATTGCGGGCGGGGTGGCCGTCGTCGAGGTCGGGGGCGTCGGGATGGCGGTGCTGTGCACGCCCACCACGCTGGCCGGGCTCCGGGTGGGGGAGCCGGTGCGACTGGCGACGTCGCTGGTGGTGCGGGAGGACTCGCTGACGCTGTTCGGGTTCGCGGACGACGACGAGCGGGCGACGTTCGAGGTGCTGCAGGCGGCGCCGGGTGTGGGGCCGAAGCTGGCGCAGGCGATGCTGGGCGTGCACAGCCCGGACGCGTTGCGGGTCGCGGTCGCGTCCGGTGACGAGAAGGCGCTGATCGCGGTGCCGGGCATCGGCAAGGCGAAGGCGGCGAAGCTGCTGCTGGAGTACAAGGACAAGCTCGGCGCCCCGCACGGGACGGTGCCGGCGCAGAAGCCGGTGGCGTCCGGCCCGGCGCCGTGGCACGAGCAGCTGCACGCGGCCCTGGTCGGCCTCGGCTACGCCCCGCGCGAGGCGGACGACGCGGTCGCCGCGGTCGCGCCGGAGGCGGAGCTGCAGTCGACGCCGGACGTCGGCGTCCTGCTGCGGCTGGCGCTGCGCGGCCTGAACAAGGCCCGCTGAATCTCCCTGACGATCTGTCCCCCTGTCGACAAATGGAGCGGTTCCCGATGAGCCCGTACGAGTCCGACCCCGCCGACCGCATCGTGGCGGCGTCCGCCGACGGTGAGGACCAGGCGGTGGAGGCGGCGCTGCGGCCGAAGCTGCTGGACGAGTTCATCGGGCAGGAGCGGGTCCGCGAGCAGCTGTCGCTGGTGCTGCAGGCGGCCCGGCAGCGCGGCACGGCGCCGGACCACGTGCTGCTCAGCGGCCCGCCCGGGCTGGGCAAGACCACGCTGTCGATGATCATCGCGGCGGAGCTGAACGCCCCGATCCGGATCACCTCCGGCCCGGCGATCCAGCACGCCGGCGACCTGGCGGCGATCCTCTCCTCGCTCACCGAGGGCGAGGTGCTGTTCCTCGACGAGATCCACCGGATGTCGCGGCCCGCCGAGGAGATGCTCTACATGGCGATGGAGGACTTCCGGGTCGACGTGATCGTCGGCAAGGGGCCGGGGGCGACCGCCATCCCGCTGGAGCTGCCGCCGTTCACCCTGGTCGGGGCGACCACCCGGGCGGGCCTGCTGCCGCCCCCGCTGCGGGACCGGTTCGGGTTCACCGGGCACATGGAGTTCTACGCGCCGGCCGAGCTGCAGCGGGTGGTGCACCGCTCGGCGAACCTGCTGGACGTGGAGATCGACCCGGCCGGCGCCGCGGAGATCGCGGGGCGCTCGCGCGGGACGCCGCGCATCGCCAACCGCCTGCTGCGTCGGGTGCGGGACTTCGCCCAGGTGCGGCACGACGGTGTGGTGACCGTGGAGATCGCCGCCCGGGCGCTGGACGTGTACGAGGTGGACGCCCGTGGTCTGGACCGGTTGGACCGTGCGGTGCTGGAGGCGCTGCTGAAGCTGTTCGGCGGCGGTCCGGTGGGCCTGTCGACGCTGGCGGTGGCGGTGGGCGAGGAGTCGGAGACGGTCGAGGAGGTGGCCGAGCCGTTCCTGGTCCGGGAGGGCCTGCTGGCGCGGACGCCGCGGGGCCGGATCGCGACCGCGGCGGCCTGGCGGCACCTGGGGCTGACCCCGCCGCTGCAGCAGGGGCGGGGCGCGGTGCCCGCCCAGGCCGAACTGTGGGGATCCGCGGAGGAGCGCTGAGAGAAACCGTGCATGCCAAGGGTCGCCACTTTCGGCGGCACACTGGCATGCTTGGCGTTGTCCGATCAGTGCGGGTCGCCTAGACTCCGCCGGACCGCCCCTCTCACCCGACGGGCCGACGTACACGCACTGGCCGCCCGGCAGGCGGCCCGTAAAGGACCCTGGCTGTGGCTAACCTTCTTATCTTCCTCCTCCCGCTCGTGGCGATCTTCCTGATGTTCCGCTCTCAGAAGAAGCGCCAGTCCCAGCAGCAGCAGATGCAGACCGCGCTGCAGCCGGGATCGGGCGTGCGCACCATCGGCGGCATGTACGCCATGGTGAAGGCGGTCAACGAGGAGACCGTCGAGCTCGAGATCGCCCCGGGTGTGGTGGCCCACTACATCAAGGGCGCCATCGCGGCCGTCCTGGAGCCCCTCGAGTACGACGCGATCATCAACGGCCGCCCGCTCGAGGAGAGCGAGCCGGAGGCGGACGACGCCGCCGAGAAGCCGCTGAGCCTCGACAAGGACGGCGACAAGACCGGCGATTCGGACGAGGCCACCGCCAACGGTGAGGCTCCCGAGAGCAAGTAGTACGGTTCGGGGCGCAACCCCGACCACTGCGGCATCCGCCGCAAGCCCACAGGACCTCAGGGCCGCCGCGCGCCGGTCCCGCCCGTCCGCCCTCCGCGAGGGGGAGGAGGGCGCGATGCGCGGCGGCATGGACAGGGAGAAACGAGCAAGGTGGCAACACCCAAGTCGCGCCCGCGCGACGGCTACCCGGGACGGGCGCTGGCGCTCATCCTGGTGGTGACCGTCGGGCTGGTCGCCCTCATGTTCGGGACGGGTCACAAGACGCCGCGTCTCGGAATCGACCTCGCCGGTGGTACCAGCGTGACGCTGACCGCGAAGTCGGACGATCCCTCCGCCATCAACAAGTCCAACATGGACATCGCGGTCGGGATCATCCAGAAGCGCGTCAACGGCATGGGTGTCTCCGAGGCGGAGGTCCAGACCCAGGGCGACAGCAACATCATCGTCAACATCCCCGACGGTGGTAACACGCAGGCGTCGGTGGAGCAGGTCGGCGAGACCGCCAAGCTCTACTTCCGTCCGGTGCTGGCGCTGGCCCCGACCGGTGTCCAGGCCCAGGCCTCCCCGTCGCCGTCGGCCACCGCCTCCGGTGCTGCCGCCTCCCCGAGCGCCTCCGCGTCCGCCTCGGCGGCCGCCGGCTCCCCGAGCGCGAGCGCCTCGAAGGCCGCCTCCCCGAGCGCCAGCGCCTCCAAGGCCGGCCGCGCCGTCTCCGGCGCGCTGATGGCCGACCCGACCGCGTCGGGTTCCGCGAGCGCCTCCGGTGCCGCCTCGCCGAGTGCCGCCGCCGGATCCCCGAGCGCCGCCGCCTCCGCGCCGTCCGCCGCCGACCTGTCGGCCGCGATGACCCAGGGCACCGTCCCGCCGGAGCTGCAGCAGCAGTTCGCCGCGCTGGACTGCTCCGTCCCCGCGCAGCGCCTGAACTACCAGAAGTCGAACGACACCGCCGCCAACACGGTCGCCTGCTCGTACGACGCCGAGAGCGGCCTCTGGTACAAGTTCGCGCTCGGCGGCGTCGCCGTGAACGGCCAGGACGTCTCCAAGGCGCAGGCCGCCTTCGACACCCAGAGCGCCGGCGGCTGGCAGGTCCTGCTGAACTTCGACGACGCCGGTTCCAAGGCGTTCGCCGACACCACGGGCAAGCTCGCCGCCCAGGCCACCCCGGCCAACCAGTTCGCGATCGTGCTCGACGGCAAGGTGGTCTCCCACCCGTACGTGCAGACCGCGATCACCGGCGGCTCCGCGCAGATCTCCGGCTCGTTCAGCCAGGAGGAGGCCAAGTCGCTCGCCAACGTGCTGAGCTTCGGCGCCCTCCCGCTGGACTTCGTGAAGAGCGACGTCACCACCGTCTCCCCGCAGCTCGGCGGCGAGCAGCTGAAGGCGGGCCTGATCGCCGGCCTGATCGGCATGATCCTGGTGGTCGCCTACTCGCTGGTCTACTACCGCGGCCTCGGCCTGGTCTCGATCGCCGGTCTGGTCGTCTCGGCGGCGCTGACCTACTCGATCATGAGCCTGCTGGGCGCCGGCATCGGCTTCGCGCTCAACCTGCCCGCGGTCTGCGGCGCCATCGTCGCGATCGGCATCACCGCGGACTCCTTCATCGTGTACTTCGAGCGCATCCGCGACGAGGTCCGCGAGGGCGCTCCGCTGAAGTCCGCCGTGCAGCGCGCCTGGCCGCGCGCCCGCCGCACCATCCTGGTCTCGGACTTCGTGTCCTTCCTGTGTGCCGCGGTGCTGTACCTGGTCTCGGTCGGCAAGGTGCAGGGCTTCGCCTTCACCCTGGGCCTGACCACCCTGCTCGACGTCGTGGTGATCTTCCTGTTCACCAAGCCGCTGATCACCCTGCTCGCCCGTACCAAGTTCTTCGCCAGTGGCCACCCGTGGTCCGGCCTGGACCCGAAGCGCCTCGGCGCCCGTCCGCCGATCCGCGGCGGCCGTCGCCGTCCCGCCGCCGCCAAGGAGGCCTGACCCATGTCTCTGCGCAACATCGGTCACCGGCTCTACCAGGGCGAGGTCAGCTTCGACTTCGTCGGCAAGCGCAAGATCTGGTACTCGATCTCCGGCGTGATCGTCCTGGTCGCGGCCATCGGCCTGGCCATGGGCCTGCACCTGGGCATCGAGTTCAAGGGCGGCTCGGTCTACACCGTGCACAAGCCCGGCCTGACGGTCTCGCAGGCCCAGGACGCCGCCAACAAGATCACCAACTCGACCACCCCGCTGGTCCAGTCGACCGACAAGGGCGACGTCCGGATCCAGGTGAGTGCCGAGAACTCGATCGAGGCGAGCACCTTCACCACGGAGCTGTCCAAGGACCTCGGCGTGCCGCAGGACCAGATCAGCGCCCAGGTGATCGGCCCCAGCTGGGGTGACGAGATCTCCAAGAAGGCCCTGCTCGGCCTGGTGATCTTCATGGTGCTGGTCACCATCTACCTGGCCATCGCCTTCGAGTGGCGGATGGCACTGGCCGCCCTGGTCGCCCTGATCCACGACCTCCTGATCACCATCGGCGTGTACGCCCTGGTGGGCTTCGAGGTCACCCCGGGCACCGTGATCGGCTTCCTGACCATCCTCGGCTACTCGCTCTACGACACGGTCGTCGTCTTCGACACCGTGAAGGAGAACACCCGGGGCCTGACCAAGCAGAGCAAGCTGACCTACTCCGAGGCCGCCAACCACGGCCTCAACCAGACCCTGGTGCGCTCCATCAACACCACGGTCGTCGCTCTGCTCCCGGTCGCCGCGCTGCTGTTCATCGGTGGCGGCCTGCTCGGTGCCGGCACCCTGAACGACATCTCGCTCGCGCTGTTCATCGGCCTCGCGGCCGGTGCCTACTCCTCGATCTGCGTCGCCACCCCGCTGCTCGCGCAGCTCAAGGAGATGCAGCCGGACATGAAGGCGCTGGCCAAGAAGGTCGCGCTGCGCCGCGCCTCCGACGCCAAGGCCGCGGCCGAGGCCGCCGAGCGGGGCGACGTCCCCGACGGCGAGGAGTTCGAGGACGAGGAGCTGCCGGCGGGTATGGTCGGTCAGCGTAACCAGCCGGTCAGCCGGTCCCGTGCCAAGGGCCGCCCGTCCGGCAAGCGCTGACCCCGCCCCGACGCTAGGAACCCCCGTGACCTCCACCGACACCGCCCTGACCGAGCTGCTCAACAGCCGGATCAAGGACGTACCCGACTACCCGAAGCCCGGCGTCCTGTTCAAGGACATCGCTCCGCTGCTGGCGGACGCCGAGGCTTTCGGGGCCCTGACCCGGGCGCTCGCCGACCGGGCCGTGGCACTGGGTGCGACCAAGGTGGTCGGTCTGGAGGCGCGGGGGTTCGTGCTCGCGGCCCCGGCGGCGTTCGCCGCCGGGCTCGGCTTCGTGCCGATCCGCAAGAAGGGCAAGCTGCCCGGCGCGGTCTTTGCCCGCTCGTACGACCTGGAGTACGGCTCGGCCACCCTCGAGGTGCAGTGCGACGCCTTCGCCCCCGGTGAGAAGGTGCTGGTCGTCGACGACGTGCTGGCCACCGGCGGCACCATCGCCGCCTCGCTGGACCTGGTCCAGGAGGCCGGCGCCGAGCTGGTCGGCGTGGTCGTGCTGATGGAGCTCGGCTTCCTGCCCGGCCGCGAGCGCCTGGTGCCGCACCTGGGCGGCGCGCCCCTGGAGACCCTGATCACGGTCTGAACCGACCGGCCCGCCGCTGCGCGGGTGCCGAGCGCGGGGTGGGCCGACCAGTCGGTACCATGAAGGTTCACCCTTCTCTCTAGGAGTGTTCTTGCCGGACGAGGTTGTGCCCACGCCGACCACCGCGCCGCGCCCCTCGCCGGGTGGCATGCGCGCCCGACTGGCGCGACTCGGCGGCCAGCGCTCCACCACGGTCAATCCGGTGCTGGAGCCGCTGTTCCGCACCATCCGGGCGAACGACCCCAAGGCAGACCCCGCGCTGCTCAAGGAGATCGAGAAGGCCTACGCGGTCGCCGAGAAGTGGCACCGCGGCCAGAAGCGCAAGAGCGGCGACCCGTACATCACCCACCCGCTCGCCGTGGCCACCATCCTCGCCGAGCTGGGCATGGACGCCCCGACGCTGATGGCGGGCCTGCTGCACGACACCGTCGAGGACACCGACTACGGCCTGGAGACGCTCCGCCAGGACTTCGGCGACTCGGTCGCCCTGCTGGTGGACGGCGTCACCAAGCTCGACCGGGTCAAGTTCGGTGAGGCCGCGCAGGCCGAGACCGTCCGCAAGATGGTCGTCGCGATGGCCAAGGACCCGCGCGTCCTGGTGATCAAGCTGGCCGACCGCCTGCACAACATGCGCACCATGCGCTACCTCAAGCGGGAGAAGCAGGAGAAGAAGGCCCGCGAGACCCTGGAGATCTACGCCCCGCTGGCGCACCGGCTGGGTATGAACACCATCAAGTGGGAGCTGGAGGACCTCGCCTTCGCGATCCTCTACCCCAAGATGTACGACGAGATCGTCCGGCTGGTCGCCGAGCGCGCCCCCAAGCGCGACGAGTACCTGGCCACCGTGATCGACCAGGTCCAGGGCGACCTGCGGGGCGCCCGGATCACGGCGCAGGTCACCGGTCGGCCGAAGCACTACTACTCGGTCTACCAGAAGATGATCGTGCGGGGCCGCGACTTCGCCGAGATCTACGACCTGGTGGGCATCCGGGTCCTGGTCGACACCGTCCGCGACTGCTACGCGGCGCTGGGCACCATCCACGCGCGGTGGAACCCGGTGCCGGGGCGGTTCAAGGACTACATCGCGATGCCCAAGTTCAACATGTACCAGTCGCTGCACACCACGGTGATCGGCCCCGGTGGCAAGCCCGTCGAGCTGCAGATCCGCACCTTCGACATGCACCGCCGCGCCGAGTACGGCATCGCCGCGCACTGGAAGTACAAGCAGCGGGCCGTCGCGGGCGCCTCCAAGGTCCGCACCGACAGCCCGGCGGCCAGCCGCAAGCACGACAAGGCCGACGCGGTCAACGAGATGGCCTGGCTGCGCCAGCTGCTCGACTGGCAGAAGGAGACCGAGGACCCGAGCGAGTTCCTCGAGTCGCTGCGCTTCGACCTCTCCACCAACGAGGTCTTCGTCTTCACGCCCAAGGGCGACGTGATAGCCCTGCCCGCGCAGGCCACCCCGGTGGACTTCGCCTTCGCGGTGCACACCGAGGTCGGCTACCGCTGCATAGGGGCCCGGGTCAACGGCCGCCTGGTGCCGCTGGAGTCGACCCTGGAGAACGGCGACACGGTCGAGGTCTTCACGTCCAAGGCGGAGAACGCCGGCCCCTCCCGGGACTGGCTCACCTTCGTCAAGTCGCCGCGCGCCCGCAACAAGATCCGCGCCTGGTTCTCCAAGGAGCGTCGCGAGGAGGCGATCGAGCAGGGCAAGGAGGCCATCGCCCGGGCGATGCGCAAGCAGGGCCTGCCGATCCAGCGGATCCTCACCGGCGACTCCCTGGTCACCCTGGCGCACGAGATGCGCTACCCGGACATCTCCTCGCTCTACGCGGCGATCGGCGAGGGCCACGTCGCCGCGCAGCACATCGTCCAGAAGCTCGTCCAGGCCATGGGCGGCGAGGAGGGCGCGGTCGAGGACCTCGCCGAGACGGCCACCCCGCCGCACCAGCCGCGCGCCATGCGGCGCCGGGCCAAGGGCGACCCGGGCGTGATCGTCAAGGGCGTGGACGACCTCTGGGTCAAGCTCTCGCGCTGCTGCACCCCGGTGCCCGGCGACCCGATCGTCGGCTTCGTCACCCGCGGCAACGGCGTCTCGGTGCACCGCGCCGACTGCGTCAACGTGGAGTCCCTGAAGGAGCAGCCGGAGCGCATGATCGAGGTCGAGTGGGCGGCCACCCAGTCCTCGGTCTTCCTGGTCGCCATCCAGGTCGAGGCGCTGGACCGCTCCCGGCTGCTCTCGGACGTCACCCGGGTGCTGTCCGACCAGCACGTCAACATCCTCTCGGCGGCCGTGCAGACCTCGCGCGACCGGGTGGCGATGAGCCGCTTCACCTTCGAGATGGGCGACCCCAAGCACCTCGGTCACGTGCTCAAGGCCGTCCGCGGCGTCGAGGGCGTCTACGACGTGTACCGGGTGACCTCCGCCCGCAAGTAGCCCAGCCCGGAGTGCGCCCCGCCCCCGTCCCGCCGACACTGGCCGGACGGGGGCGGGGGCACACCGAGGAGGTTCCGTGGGCAGCGGCAGGATACTGGGCACCCTCGCACTGGCGGGCTGCGCGCTGCTGGGCGCCGCCGGATGCGGGGAGAGCACCGAACAGGCGGCCGCCCCCGCCCCGACCCCGACCGGTGAGAACGGGGTCGCCGAACTCTCGGCGCAGCAGCTGGTCGGCCGGTCCGTCCAGGCGCTCAAGGAGGGCCGCTCGGCCCGCGCGGCCGGGGCGCTCACCAGCGACGGCGAGCAGATCGGCCTCGACCTGGCGCTGGACACCGGCGCCAACTGCGCCGGCACCATGACCCTCGGTTCGGACGGCGGCTTCACCCTGGTCAAGATCGGCAACGACCTGTGGATCAAGCCGGACGCGGCGTTCTGGGCCACCCACGGCGGCTCCGCCGTCTCCGACCTGGTCGGCGACCGCTACCTGAGGACCACCGCCGACGACGCCGACTTCGCCGACGTCGCCTCGCTCTGCGACCTCGACGACCTCGCCGACTCGATCGGCCGCAACGCCGTCGACGTCGCCAAGGGCCCGCGCACCACGCTGCGCGGCATCCCCGCGGTCACCGTGACCGGCCGCAACGAGGGCGAGCCCGGCACCCTGTACGTCGCCACCGAGGGCCGTCCGTACCCGCTGCGGCTGGAGAAGGCCACCGGCCCGGAGGTGGGCGGCATCGACTTCACCGACTTCGGCGTGCCGGTCCCGGCCACCGCCCCGCCGCCGGACCGGTCGGTCGACCTGGACGAGCTGCGGCGGAAGACCGGCTCGGGCGGCGGCCCCACGACGGTCTGACCGGCCCCACGCCGTCTGACCGGCCGCCCGGCCTCAGAGCAGGCCGTGGTCGCGGGCGTACAGCGCGGCCTGGGTGCGGTCGCGCAGGCCCAGCCGGTCGAGGATCCGCGAGACGTGGTTCTTCACCGTGCCCTCGCTGACGTACAGCCGGGCGGCGATCTCGCGGTTGGTCGCGCCGGAGGAGACCATCCGCAGGACCTCGCGTTCGCGGCCGGTCAGCTCGGCGGGGGCGGCGGTCGGGGCCTCGGCCAGCCCGGCCAGGACGCCGGCGTCGAGCTGGGCGACCCCGGCGTGGGCCAGCCGGACGGCGCGGGCGAGCTCGGCGGCCGGGAGGTTCTTCAGCAGGTAGCCGACGGCGCCGGCGCGCAGCGCGCCCGCCACGTACGCCCGGTCGTCGAAGGTGGTCAGCATGACGACCCGGCAGCCCGGCACCCGGGCGGCGAGGGCGGCCGCGGTGGCGATGCCGTCCGGGCCGGGCATCCGGACGTCCACCAGGGCGACGTCGGGCCGGTGTTCGACGGCGAGCTCGACGGCCCGGTCGCCGTCCGGGGCGGTGCCGACCACGGCGATGCCCGGCTGGAGGCCGAGCAGCGAGGCGATGCCCTCGCGGACCAGCTCCTGGTCGTCGACCACCAGGACGCGTACCGCGGCGGTCACCGGGCGGCCCCCGCGGCGGGCAGCACCACGGTGACCACGGCGCCGCTCGGGCCGGGGGCCGGGCGGTCGGCCAGCCGCAGGGTGCCGCCGAGGGCCTCCACCCGCTCGCGCATGCCGCGCAGGCCGTTGCCGGGGGCGGCGGCCCGCAGGCCGGGGCCGTTGTCGGTGACGGTCAGCCGGGCCCGGGTACGGTCCAGGGCGATCCGGATCCCGATCCGGTCGGCCCCGGCGTGCCGGCGGGCGTTGGTGACCGCCTCCTGCGCGGCGCGGTGCAGGGCGGTCAGGGCGTGGCCGTCCCAGCCGTCCTCGTCGCCGGTCAGGTCGAGGTCGACGGCGGGATCGGCCGCGGCCAGTTCGCCGAGCGCGGCGGCGAGCGAGAACGGGCGGGCCTCGCGCAGCGCGCTCACCGAGGCGCGGACCTCCTCCAGCGCGCGGCCGGCGGACCGCCGGGCGTCCGCCACCGCCCGGTCCGCCACGGCCGGGTCGAGCGGCCGGAACGCCTCGGCCTTCTCCAACTGGATCGCCGCGGCGGTGAGATGGTGGCCGACGCTGTCGTGGATCTCCCGGGCGACCCGGACCCGCTCCTCGGCGGCGGACAGCTCCGCGACCCGGGCCGCGTACCGGGCCAGCCGGGCACGGGAGCGGCGGGCGGCGACGGTCGCGCCCGCCATGGAGAGCGCCAGCGCCAGGCCCAGCACGGACATCAGCAGGTCGGAGACGTACGCGGGTTGCTCCCACCAGTGCGGCACGGCGAGCGTGAAGCCGGTCAGCAGGGCGGCCAGGCAGAGCCCGGCGGTGGCGAGGGCGACGGTGCGGCCGAAAGCGAAGTACGCGGAGAACGGGACCAGGACGAACAGCGCCCGGGAGACCCCCGACGGGTCCAGCGCGGCGACCCCGGCGCAGGCCAGGAAGCGGGCCGCGAGCAGCGCGGCCCGGGGCGCGGCCGGCCGGCGTTCCAGCAGGTCGAGCGCGGCGAGCAGGAGCAGCCCGGCGGCGAACCCGGCCGGGCCGGCGGCGAGCAGCGGCCGCCCGGCGAGCACCGCGTGGTAGCCGCCGCCGACCAGGACTGCCGCGTACAGCACCGGCGGCACCCAGGGGACGGGGCGGGCGTGCGGGTCCATCCGGTCTCCCCGTCCTCGCGGCGTGCGGTCCCGGACACCCTACGCGGCCCGGGGAGCAGGGGAACCGGGGCCGGCGGAGGTCTGGCCGAAGGTCATGTGCCCTCCGGCGTACGGGGACTGACCGGCCGGCACTCGTGACCGCCGGGCGCCGCCGCCTAGCGTCGGTGCCGTTCCCGAGACCCGGACCCGTGGAGGTCGTGATGTGGCGTAGGTATGCGGTGGTGGTGGCCGCGGTGGTGTGCGTGGGCCTGGCTCCGGCGGTGGGTGAGGCGGCGCAGGGCTGCCGGGCGGACCGGTTGCGGGTGCCCGGCGCGGAGCGGGTGGTCGGCGCCTGCCTGGACGACCTCACCACCGCCGGTACGGTGGCCGGCGGCCACACCGACCCGGCCGACTGGGCGGGCCTGCAACTGCCCGGCACGGTCGACCCGTCGGGGGTGCCCGGCGTCCAGCTGGACGGCTACTTCCCGGACAGCTCCACCATGAACACCGACCACGGCTGGAACCACGACAGCCAGTTCGTGATCCGGCTCCCCGCGCACTGGAACGGCGGCCTGGTGGTCGCGGGGCCGCCCGGCACCCGCAAGCAGTACGCCAGTGACCGGATCATCGGCGACCAGGTGCTCGCCAAGGGCTTCGCCTACGCCTCCACCGACAAGGGCAACAACGGCCCCGAGCTGTACCGGGACGGCGAGCGGCCGGGTGACGCGATCCTGGAGTGGCACCGGCGGGTCGCCCAACTGACCGTCGCCGCGAAGGCGGTGGCCGCCCGGCACTACGGCAGGCCGCCCGCCCGCACCTACGCGGCCGGTCTGTCGGCCGCCGGGTACCTGGTGCGCTGGCAGCTGGAGCACTACCCGCAGCTGTACACCGGCGGGGTGGACTGGAACGCGCTGCTCTTCACCCGCGAGTCGCCCAGCCTGCTGGCCGACCTGCCGCCCGTGCTGCGCGCCTACCCCCGCTACGCCCGGCACGAGCCCGGCGCGCAGGAGGCGATGTACGCCGCCGGGATCCCGGTGGGCAGCGAGAAACTGTGGGGCTACCACTGGAACGTCCTGTGGGACTCGCTGCAGCGGACCGTCCGCGAGGAGCTCGACCCCGAGTACGACGGCGCCGCCGAGGCCGGCACGCCGTTCTGCCCGGAGGGCACCGGGGCCGGCTGCGACACCGACTACGACTACGCGGCCCGGCCCGAGCGGGTGCACGACGCGGTCGCGCGGGTGTCGCTGACCGGGCGGATCGGACGGCCGCTGGTCTCGATCCAGGGGACGCTGGACGCGCTGGTGCCGATCACCCGGAGCGGGGACGTCTACGACGCGATGGTCCGCGACGCGGGCCGCGGGCCGCTGCATCGGTACCACCGGATCGAGGGCGGCACCCACACCGACGGGCTGGTCGCGCTGGACCCGGCCGGAACCCGGCCGATGCAGCAGGACTTCGTCGCGGCCTTCGACGAACTGGTGGCCTGGACCCGCTAGCGGAACGCGCGAGGGGCGCGGGGGGACCGGACGGTCCCCCCGCGCCCCTCGCGGGCCGCGACCGCTGTCAGCCGGAGAACTCCTCGAGGGACTTCTGCGCCTGGTCGAGCAGGGCCTTGCGGCCCGCCAGCTCGGACTCCAGCTTGGCGACCTTGCTCGCGTTGCCGGCCGCGCGGGCCTTGTCGAGGTCGCCCTGGAGCTTGTCCACGGCGGCCTGGAGCAGGCCGGTCATGCCGGCGGCGCGGGCCTTGGCCTCGGGGTTGGTGCGCTGCCACTCGGCGTCCTCGGCCTCGCGGATCGCGCGCTCGACGGTGTTGAGCCGCCCGTCCAGCTTCGGCCGGGCGTCGCGCGGGACGTGGCCGATCGCCTCCCAGCGCTCGTTGATCTCGCGCAGCGCGGCCTTGGCGGCCTTCAGGTCGGAGATCGGCAGCAGCGCCTCGGCCTCGACCAGCAGGGCCTCCTTGGCCTTCTGGTTCTCGCCCTGCTCGGCGTCGCGCTCGCTGAACGCGGCGGAACGGGCCTGGAAGAAGACGTCCTGGGCGCCGCGGAAGCGGGCCCACAGCTCTTCCTCGGCGTCGCGCTGGGCGCGGCCGGCGGCCTTCCACTGCGTCATCAGGTCGCGGTACTCGGCGGCGGTGTTGCCCCAGTCGGTCGAGTCGGAGAGCGCCTCGGCCTCGGCGACCAGCTTCTCCTTGACCGCGCGGGCCTGGTCGCGCTCGGAGTCGAGCGCGGCGAAGTGCGCCTTGCGGTGCTTGGAGAACACCGAGCGGGCGTGCGAGAAGCGGTGCCACAGCTCGTCGTCGCTCTTGCGGTCCAGCCGCGGCATGGCCTTCCAGCTGTCCACCAGGGCGCGCAGCCGGTCGCCGGCCTCCCGCCACTGCTGGGACTCGGCCAGCTGCTCGGCCTCGGCGACCAGCGCCTCCTTCGCGGCGCGGGTCTCCTCCTGGGCCTTGGCGCGGGCGGCCTTGCGCTCGTTCTGACGGGAGTCGATCTCGCCGTTCAGGGTGTCGAGGCGCTTGGCGAGCGCGTCCAGGTCGCCGACCGCGTGGGCCTCGACCACCTGCGCGCGCAGGTGCTCGAGCGCGGTGTGCGCCTCCTTGGCGGCCAGGTCCGTCTTGCGGACCCGGTGCTCCAGCAGGCCGATCTCGGCCTCCAGGCCCTGGTACTTGCGCTCGAAGTAGGCGAGGGCCTCCTCGGGCGAGCCGGCCTGCCAGGAGCCGACGAGGCGTTCGCCCTCGGCCGTCCTGACGTAGACGTTCCCCTGCTCGTCGACACGGCCCCACGGATCGCTGCTCACAGCGCCTCCTCCACATGACGTCCGGTCCCGCGGGATCGCGGACGTCGTCCACAGTTGATGTGCGGCGGACCGATGGAGCCCGCCGTCCGAGCCGTCGTGGTTGTTGTGCCGAGGGTGACGGCCGACGGTCTGGGCACCCTATACAACAGCAACATAGGCGACCAGCGCCGGTGCTGTCCGCATCCGGCGCTGGTCGAATTTCGCGCGGCGCTGAGCCGGTGGCTCAGCCCTTGGCGGTGGTGACCGCGTTGAGCGCCACGTTGGCGACCGGGGCGCCGTCGCCGCCACCGCCCTGGACACCGCCGGCGGCGATGTTCTGCAGCACGTCCATGCCGCCGGTGATCTTGCCGAACGGGGTGTAGCTGGGCGGCAGCTGGGTGTCCTTGTAGACCAGGAAGAACTGGCTGCCGTTGGTGCCCGGGCCCGAGTTGGCCATCGCCAGGGTGCCGGCCGGGTAGGTCGCGCCGGTCAGGTTCTCGTCGGCGAACTTGTAGCCGGGGGAGCCCATGCCGGTGCCCTGCGGGTCGCCGCACTGCAGGACGTAGATGCCCTCGGTGGTCAGGCGGTGGCACTTGGTGTGGTCGAAGTACTGCTCGCCGGAGAGGAAGGCGAAGCTGTTGACCGTGTGCGGGGCCTTGGCGGCGTCCAGCTGGACGGTGATCTTGCCGCAGCTGGTGTCCAGCGTCGCGGTGTAGGTCGCCTTGGCGTCGACCGACATCGCCGGCTCGGTCTGCCACTGCTTGCCGTTCGGCTGGCCGGCGGCCGGGGCGGAGCAGCCCTTGACCGGGGTGACCGCCGCGGTCGGGGCGGCCTGCGCGCCCGAGTCCTTCTTGTCGTCCGAGGAGAAGGCGCCCGTCGCCACGGCGGTGACGCCCGCGACGACCACGAGGGCGAGCACGCCGCCGGTGATCGCGCTGCGCTGCTTGCGCTGCTTCGCGGCCTGCGCCCGGCGCTCCGTCTGGCGCTCGTACTTCTCGCGGGCGAGCTGCCGCCGCCGCTGTTCGCTGGTGACCACCGGCCGTGTCTCCTACATAGCTGACGAAAATCCTTGCGGTGCGGATCATCGCACCCATCGGCGGCCAAGTGTAGGGATCCCGTGCGTAAGTACGAGATCAGCCGTGAATGAGAATCCCCTGACTGGCGCACCGACATCTGGTTCGCTACCGGCGCCGTCCCGCCGGTAGGCTGCGGGGAGACCACACCGACCGCTACCGAATCGATACGAGGACCCGCCGTGTTCGTCGCCGGATTCCCTGCCGGGGCCTGGGGCACCAACTGCTACCTGGTTGCGCCCGCCGCCGGCGAGGAGTGCGTGATCGTCGACCCGGGCCACGAGGCGGCCGAGGGCGTCGAGGAGCTGATCCGCGAGCACCGGCTGAAGCCGGTCGCGGTGCTGCTCACCCACGGGCACATCGACCACATCGCCTCGGTCGTGCCGGTCTGCGGCGCGCGGAACGTCCCGGCGTGGATCCACCCCGAGGACCGCTACATGATGGCCGACCCGGCCCGCGGCCTCGGGCGCTCGCTCGGCCAGCAGATCATGGGCTCGATCACGGTCGGCGAGCCGGACGACGTCCGCGAGCTGAAGGACGGCAGCGTCCTGGAGCTCGCCGGCCTGGAGCTCACCGTCGACCACGCGCCCGGCCATACCAAGGGGTCGGTGACCTTCCGGACGCCTTCGCAGAACGACATCCCACCGGTGCTGTTCTCGGGCGACCTGCTGTTCGCCGGCTCCATCGGGCGCACGGACCTCCCGGGCGGGGACAGCGCGGCGATCATGCGGTCGCTGGCCCGGGTGTGCCTGCCCCTCGACGACGCGACCGTGGTCCTCTCCGGCCACGGCTCCCAGACCACCATCGGCCGAGAGCGCGCCTCCAACCCCTACCTCAAGCAGGCGGCGGGAGCGCAGAGCGCTCCGGCCTTCCCGCGACGAGGAATGTGACGGAAGAGAAGTTGAACACCTTCACCGCCCCCAAGGGCACCTACGACCTGCTGCCGCCCAGCTCGGCGACGTTCCTGGCGATCCGCGAGGCGATCTCCGCGCCCGCGCGCCGGGCCGGCTACGGCTACATCGAGACCCCGGTCTTCGAGGACGTGAAGCTGTTCTCCCGCGGTGTCGGCGAGTCCACGGACATCGTCACCAAGGAGATGTACAACCTGACCACGCGCGGCGGCGACGAGCTCGCGCTGCGCCCCGAGGGCACCGCCTCGGTGCTGCGCGCCGCCCTCCAGGCCAACCTGCACAAGCAGGGCAACCTGCCGGTCAAGCTCTGGTACTCCGGCTCGTACTACCGCTACGAGCGCGCCCAGAAGGGCCGCTACCGCCAGTTCTCGCAGGTCGGCGCGGAGGCGATCGGCGCCGAGGACCCGGCGCTGGACGCCGAGCTGATCATCCTGGCCGACGACGCCTTCCGCTCGCTCGGGCTGTCGAACTACTCGCTGCTGCTCAACAGCCTCGGCGACAAGCAGTGCCGCCCGGTCTACCGCGCCGCGCTGATCGACTTCCTGTCCGGCCTCGACCTGGACGAGGACACCCGCCGCCGCGCCGAGATCAACCCGCTGCGGGTCCTCGACGACAAGCGCGAGTCGGTGCAGGCCCAGCTCACCGACGCCCCGATGCTGCGCGACTTCCTCTGCGAGGAGTGCAAGGCGTACGACGAGAAGGTCCGCGAGCTGCTGACCCTCGCCGGGGTGGCCTTCACCGACGACCCGAAGCTGGTCCGCGGCCTCGACTACTACACCCGCACCACCTTCGAGTTCGTGCACGGCGGCCTCGGCGCGCAGTCCGCGATCGGTGGTGGCGGCCGGTACGACGGCCTGTCCGAGATGATCGGCGGACCGGCACTGCCGTCGGTCGGCTGGGCGCTCGGCGTCGACCGCACCTTCCTGGCGATGGAGGCCGAGGGCGTCGCCCTCGACCTGCCCGCCGCCACCGCGGTGTACGCCGTCGCGCTCGGCGAGGAGGCGAAGAACGTCCTGTTCGCCAAGGTCGTCGAGCTGCGCCGGGCCGGCGTCGCCACCGACCTGGCGTTCGGCGTCAAGAGCATCAAGAACGCCATGAAGTCCGCCGACCGGTCCGGCGCACGGTTCGCCGTCGTCGCCGGCGACCGGGACCTCGCCGAAGGCGTGGTCCAGCTCAAGGACATGGAGTCCGGCGAGCAGACCCCCGTCGCCCTCGAGGCGCTCGTACCCACCCTGAAGGAGAAGCAGCTGTGATCCGCACGCACGACGCGGGCACGCTCCGCGCGGAGCACGCCGGCACCACCGTCACCCTGGCCGGCTGGGTCGCCCGCCGCCGTGACCACGGCGGTGTGGCCTTCATCGATCTGCGCGACGCCTCCGGCACCGTGCAGATCGTGGTCCGCGACCTGGAGTCGGTGCACGGGCTGCGCTCCGAGTACTGCGTCAAGGTCGTCGGTGACGTGCGGGTCCGCCCCGAGGGCAACGAGAACCCCGACATCCCGACCGGCTCGGTCGAGGTCGTGGTCGAGTCCATCGAGGTGCTCTCCGAGGCGGCCGCGCTGCCGTTCCAGGTCGCCGAGTACGAGCCCGGCTCGGTCAACGAGGAGGTGCGCCTGCGCTACCGCTACCTGGACCTCCGCCGTGAGGGCCCGGCCCGCGCGCTGCGCCTGCGCTCCAAGGTCAACCACATCATCCGCACGGTGATGGAGGAGAACGACTACCTCGACATCGAGACCCCGTACCTGACCCGCTCGACCCCCGAGGGCGCGCGCGACTTCCTGGTGCCGGTCCGCCTGCAGCCGGGCCACTGGTACGCCCTGCCGCAGTCGCCGCAGCTGTTCAAGCAGCTGCTGATGGTGGCCGGCATGGAGCGCTACTACCAGATCGCCCGCTGCTTCCGCGACGAGGACTTCCGCGCCGACCGGCAGCCGGAGTTCACCCAGCTGGACATCGAGGCCTCCTTCGTCGACCAGGAGGACATCCTGGCCCTCGGCGAGAAGATCGTCGCGCGGATCTGGAAGGAGACGCACGGCTACGAGGTCCCGAACCCGCTGCCGCGCCTGTCCTACGCCGACGCGATGTCGCGCTACGGCTCGGACAAGCCGGACGTCCGCTTCGGCCAGGAGCTGACCGACCTCACCGAGTACTTCAAGGGCACCGAGTTCCGCGTGTTCCAGGCCCCGTACGTCGGCGCCGTGGTCATGCCGGGCGGCGCCTCGCAGCCGCGCAAGCAGCTGGACGCCTGGCAGGACTGGGCCAAGGCGCGCGGCGCCCGCGGCCTGGCGTACGTCCTGGTGGACGCCGAGACCGGCGAGCTGCGCGGCCCGGTCGCCAAGAACCTCTCCGAGGAGCACCTGGCCGGCCTCGCCGCCGCCGCGGGTGCCAAGCCGGGCGACGCGGTGTTCTTCGCGGCCGGCAAGAAGACCCCCTCGCAGGAGCTGCTCGGCGCCGCCCGCCTGGAGATCGGCCGCCGCTGCAACCTGATCGACGAGTCGCAGTGGGCCTTCCTCTGGGTGGTCGACTTCCCGATGTTCGAGCCGATCGAGGACGACAAGGGCGAGTTCCAGGGCTGGCACGCGGTGCACCACCCGTTCACCGCGCCGACCGCCGAGTCGCTGGCCACCTTCGACACCGACCCGGGCTCCGCCCTGTCGAACGCCTACGACCTGGTCCTCAACGGCTCGGAGCTGGGCGGCGGTTCGATCCGTATCCACCAGCGGGACGTGCAGAAGCGGGCCTTCGACGCGATCGGCCTCTCCGAGGAGGAGGCGGCCTCGCAGTTCGGCTTCCTGCTGGACGCCTTCAACTACGGCCCGCCGCCGCACGGCGGCATCGCCCTCGGCCTGGACCGCGTGGTCACCCTGCTGGGCGGCTACGACACCATCCGCGACGTCATCGCCTTCCCGAAGACGTCCACCGGTGGCGACCCGCTGACCGGCGCGCCCACCCCGATCACCCCGGCGCAGCGCCGGGAGGCCGGTGTGGACGCCCAGCCGAAGGCCAAGGAGCCCAAGGAGGCCGCCAAGGCCGAGGCCGGCGAGAGCTGACCCCGGGTAACGATTTGCCCGCCACGATTTCCCCGGCCCCGGCCGGTGTGACCTGCTTCACGGTAGGCTCGCACCGCCCGGGGCCGGCGTGCTGCACAGTGCCGTGCAGACCGTAAGAGGGGTCGAACGATGACCGTACGAACCAGAGTTGAACTTCCGTCGGACACCGCCGAGACCAGGCGGGTGCACATGGCGGCCTTCCCCGGGCCGGAGGAGGCCGACCTGGTGGACGCGCTCCGCCGCGACCCGGCCTTCCTGCCGGACCTCTCGGTGGTCGCGGTGGACGCCCGGGGCGTGGTGATCGGCCACGCGCTGCTCACCCGGCTGAAGATCGGCAACGGCCGGGGCCTGGCGCTGGCGCCGGTCGCGGTCGCGCCGGAGTGGCAGCGCAAGGGCATCGGCACCCTGGTGGTCCGGGCCGCGCTGGACGCCGCCGAACAGGCCGGCGAGAAGCTGGTGGTGGTGCTCGGCGACCCCGCGTACTACGCCCGGTTCGGCTTCGGCCCGGCCGCCCGGCACGGGGTCAGCGGCCCGTTCCCGGTCGACGGGGCATACTTCCAGACCCTGCAGCTCCCCGGGTACGACGGCACGCCCAAGGGTGTCTGCCGCTACCCGACCCCGTTCGCCGCCGTCTGATCCGACGGCCGGTGCTGGACCTCGATGTGCCCCTGGCAGCAGCGCGCGAACGCCGCCATCGCCGGGGTCAGCGGCCGGTCCAGCGGCCAGTACAGGCCCACCCGGCTCGCGCTCAGCCCGCGCACCGGACGGTGGACCACGTCCGGTCGGGCCGCCAGCCGGCTCATCGACTGCGGGGCGAACCCGATGCCCTGCCCGCACGCCACCGCCGCCAGCCACTCGTCCGCGTTGTGCGCCACCGCGCCGATCCGCACCGGGTGGCCGCGCCGCTCCTCGACGCCCAGCCAGTAGTCCCGCCAGTGGCCCGCCTCCTGCGGGATCGCCACGAACTCCTCGTCCAGCAGCTCGGCGAAGTCCAGCTCCGCGCGGGCCGCCAGCGGATGGTCGGCGGCGAGGGCCGCCCAGCGCTCCTCCGTCCCCAGATCGGCGCAGCCGTACCGGTCGGTGATGCTCGGCGGGGCGTGCCACAGCGCCAGGTCGATGTCCCCGGTGAGCAGCCCCGACGTCTCGTCGAACCAGTTGTTCTGCCGCATCTGCACCTGCCAGCCCGGCATCCGGAGGGCGAACTCCTCGACGATGGCCCGGCCGACCAGGTTGATGGTCGCCCCCTCGAACCCGACCCGCAGCACCCCGCCGGCCCGGTTCGCCGCCTCCCGGGTGGCACGCAGCGCCTCGTCCCAGCCGGCCAGCAGGAAGCCGGCCCGTCCGGCCAGCACCTGGCCCGCCGGCGTGGGCACCATGCCCGCCCGGGAGCGCCGGAACAGCTGCACCCCGAGCTGCTCCTCCAGGCGGCGGATCTGCTTGGTCAGGGTGGGCTGGGCTATCCGCAGCCGGGCGGCCGCGGCGGTCAGCTGCCCCTCCTCGCAGACCGCGGCGAAGTACCGCAGCAGCCGGGTGTCCATGTCCATGCCCCAAGGCTATGGAAGGGGTAATTGGACCCGGAGGGCGGGGCTGTACCAGAGTTGCTCAGCCAACCCGGGGGAGTGACCGGCACCGGCGGTACGGGGGGCTGCCGGTGCCGGCCCCGCACGCGTGTCCGGCCTGCGGTACGGCCGCCCCGGACGTAGCCTGAGTGATCGTCAGCGGCTTGTCGATCGGAGGGTGACGGGTGGCGGATCCGGGGAAGAAGCGGCGGCCGGCGAGGTTGGCCAAGAAGCCGTACGAGCGCGAACTGCTCAGGCTGCAGTACGAGCTGGTGAAGCTCCAGGAGTGGGTCAGGGCCGAGGGCGTCCGGCTGGTGGTGGTCTTCGAGGGCCGGGACGCGGCCGGGAAGGGCGGCGCCATCAAGCGGGTGACGGAGTACCTGAACCCGCGCGTCGCCCGGATCGCAGCCCTCCCCGCCCCCACCGAACGCCAGCGCGGCCAGTGGTACTTCCAGCGGTACGTCGAGCAGCTGCCCGCCCGCGGCGAGATCGTGCTGTTCGACCGCTCCTGGTACAACCGGGCCGGGGTGGAGAAGGTGATGGGCTTCTGCACGGACGAGGAGTACTGGCAGTTCCTGCACCAGTGCCCCACCTTCGAGCGGATGCTGATCGAGGCCGGGATCCTGGTCCGCAAGTACTGGTTCTCGGTCAGCGACGTCGAGCAGGAGAAGCGTTTCCGCGACCGGCTGGGCGACCCGATGCGGCAGTGGAAGCTCTCCCCGATGGACGTCGAGTCGATCTCCCGCTGGGAGGACTACTCGCGGGCCAAGGACGAGATGTTCGTCTACACCGACATCCCCGAGGCGCCGTGGAACGTGGTGGAGAGCGACGACAAGCGGCGCTCCCGGATCAACATGATCGCCCACCTGCTCGCCTCGGTGCCGTACCGGGAGATCGCCCGGCCCGAGGTGGAACTGCCGGCCCGGCCGCCGTCCAGGGGCTACCAGCGACCCCCGCGCGACCAGCAGAAGTACGTCCCCGACCACGCGGCGACGCTCAGCGGTTGACCGGCGGGCGGGGCGGGCGTGCCATGGAAGTGGCAGGACGGGAGGCCACATCATGTATGTCCGCACCATCTACCTGACCGGCGATCCGGCACGCGTCGACCGGACCGTCGAGCGGATCAAGGACGACGCCGTCGGCCTGCTGACCGAGCAGGACGGGTACCGGGGCGCCAGCATCTTCGTGGACCGGACGGTCGGCACGATCCTGCTCGGCTCCTGGTGGGAGACCCGGGAGGCCGAGCAGGCCAGCCTGACGGCGATGAAGGGCTGGCGGGAGGACGTCCTCGGCGCGTTCGGCGGCACGGCGACCGTCGACGTCTGGGAGGCGGCCGTCGCCCGGCGCGGCGACCCCGTCGAGGGCGCGGCGTTCCGGCTGGTCCGGCTCGAGTTCGAGCCGGGGAGCGGGGCGGACCGGCTGGTGAGCACGTTCGAGGCGACGGCGGTGAAGGGGCTGGAGGCGCTCGACGGGTTCATCGGCGGGGCGCTGCTGATCGACCGTGAGAAGGGCGTCGGAACCGTCGGCGTGATCTTCCGCGACCGGGCGGCGCTCGACGCCTCGCGCGGGCCGCAGGCGCTGCTCCGGGCGAAGGCCGCGGAGGCGGCCGGCGTGCGGGTGCGGAGCATCGAGGAGTTCGACGTAGCCCTGCTGCACCGGCCGTAGGGGACTGCTTTCAGGGGCTCGGGGGGGTGCCTCCACGAGCCCCTGGGAATCAGGTTGCGGAGCCTGCCGCGGAGCCGGTGGCGAGGTCGGGGCCCCAGCGGTCGATGGACCCGGCGAGGTCGAGGGGGCCGGGGCGGAGGTCGCTGTCGGCCGGGGGCCAGTCCTCGCGGGGGACGCGCCACATGAGCTCGAACTCGTTGCCGTCGGGGTCCTTCGCGTAGAAGGACTTGGAGACGAGGTGGTCGCTGGAGCCGACCAGCGCGCCGCGTTCGGCGAGCTCCGCGCCGAGCTCGGCGAGTTCGGCGAGGGTGCCGACCTCCCAGGCGAGGTGGTAGAGGCCGACCCGGCCCTGCTCGGGGCCGGGGGCGCCGGCGCCGATGGCGAAGAGCCCGAGGTCGTGGTCGTTGAGGCTGCCGGGGGCGGAGAGGAACGCGGCCCGTCCCGGGATCAGGTGGTCGACCTGGAAGCGGAAGACGTCGCGGTAGAACTCCACCGACCGGTCGAGGTCGCGGATCCAGAGCACTGCGTGGTTGAGGCGGCGTACAGACATGTCCCCAGCGTACGCGGTTCAGGTTCAAATTCGAACTACCGGTGGTGTCGTCCCCCTCGCATAGGCTTCCCCCGTGGACGAACCCGACCTCTTCACCGCCGCCGCCGAGGAACGCCAGACCTCCGAGCCGGGCCGCGCCCCGCTCGCCGTGCGGATGCGGCCGCGCACGCTGGACGAGGTCGCGGGCCAGCGCCAGCTGCTCAAGGACGGCTCGCCGCTGCGCCGCCTGGTGGCCGGCTCCCGGGGGCCGGCGGCGACCAGTTCGGTGATCCTCTGGGGCCCGCCGGGGACGGGGAAGACGACGCTGGCGCACGTGATCAGCCAGGCGGTCGAGGGCCGTTTCGTGGAGCTGTCGGCGATCACCCACGGCGTGAAGGAGGTCCGCGCGGTCATCGAGGGCGCCCGCCGGGCGGTCGGGATGAGCGGCCGCGAGACGGTCCTGTTCCTGGACGAGATCCACCGCTTCTCCAAGGCCCAGCAGGACTCGCTGCTGCCCGCCGTGGAGAACCGCTGGGTGACCCTGATCGCGGCGACCACGGAGAACCCGTACTTCTCGGTGATCTCGCCGCTGCTCTCCCGCTCGCTGCTGCTGACCCTGGAGTCGCTGACCGACGAGGACGTCCGCGCGCTGCTGCGCCGGGCGGTCACGGACGAGCGGGGGCTCGCGGGGAGCGTGGAGCTGACCCAGGAGGCGGAGGACCACCTGGTGCGGCTCGCGGGCGGTGACGCGCGCCGGGCGCTGACCACGCTGGAGGCGGCGGCGGGCGCGGCGCTGGAGAAGGGCGAGGCGGAGCTCACCCTGGCGACCACGGAGACGGCGGTCAACCAGGCGGCGGTGCGCTACGACAAGGACGGCGACCAGCACTACGACGTGGCGAGCGCGCTGATCAAGTCGATCCGCGGCAGCGACGTGGACGCCACGCTGCACTACCTGGCGCGGATGATCGAGGCGGGGGAGGACCCGCGGTTCATCGCCCGGCGGCTGATGATCTCGGCCAGCGAGGACGTCGGGCTGGCCGACCCGACCGCGCTGCAGACGGCGGTGGCGGCGGCCCAGGCGGTGGCGCTGATCGGCTTCCCGGAGGCGCGGATCATCCTGTCCCAGGCGGCGATCGCGCTGGCGCTGGCGCCGAAGTCCAACGCCGCGTACCTGGCGATCGACGCGGCCCTGGCGGACGTCCGGCAGGGCCTGGCCGGGGCGGTGCCGCCGCACCTGCGGGACGCGCACTACGGCGGCGCGGGCAAGCTGGGCCACGGCAAGGGGTACCAGTACCCGCACGACCTGCCGGAGGGCATCGCCGCGCAGCAGTACGCGCCGGACACGGTGCACGGCAAGGAGTACTACCGGCCGACCCGGCGGGGCGGGGAGGCGCGGTACGCGGACATCGTGGAGTGGACCAGGGGTCGGCTCAAGGGGGAGTGATCGCCCTGTAGACTGCGGGGAGTGTGTCCCGGGTCCGGGGTTCCGCGAGGAGCCACCGACCGCACCAGCGGGGCAGCGAATGGGGTCCTCCGCGAGGGGGTTCCCCGGGAGCGGCGCGCACCGGTCTTCGGTGTCGCGGGCAGCCCACCACCTTCCCGGTCGGTGGGCCGCTTGTGTGCAAGCACATAGTGCCCGGTCGCGGAGAGCGGCTGACCATCCGGCGACGGACGGTTTTTTCTCCGGACCGCGAGAAGCGTCCTCCGTCAACACCTGGTGACAGCCGTATTCGCAAAACCGAAAGAGGTATTGGTTCCATGGCGAACCAGAAGCGCCCCAAGGTCAAGATCGCTCGCGCGCTTGGCGTCCCGCTGACCCCGAAGTCCGTCAAGTACTTCGAGGCCCGCCCGTACCCGCCCGGCCAGCACGGCCGTGGCCGCAAGCAGAACTCTGACTACAAGGTCCGTCTGACCGAGAAGCAGCGTCTGCGCGCGCAGTACGACCTCAGCGAGAAGCAGATGGCGCGTGCCTTCGAGGCCGCCAAGAAGGTCGAGGGCAAGACCGGTGAGGCGCTCGTCGCCCTGCTGGAGGTCCGCCTCGACGCCCTGGTCCTGCGTTCGGGCATCGCCCGCACCATCTACCAGGCTCGCCAGATGGTCGTGCACGGTCACATCGAGGTCAACGGCTCGAAGGTCAACAAGCCGTCGTTCCAGATGAAGCCGGGCTACGTCGTCACGGTGAAGGAAAAGTCCAAGGAGAAGGTCCCCTTCCAGGTGGCTCGCGAGGGTGGCAACGCCGGCGAGGGCCAGACCCCGAAGTACCTCGAGGTCAACCTGAAGGCCCTGGCCTTCCGTCTGGACCGCGCGCCGCAGCGCCGCGAGGTTCCGGTCGTCTGCGACGAGCAGCTCGTCGTCGAGTACTACTCGCGCTGACCCGCGAGCGGAAGCCCCCGTACGGTCCTCGGACCGGACGGGGGCTTTTCCCGTTCCCCGGGCCTCAGCGGGCCGGGACGGGGAAGGGCCGGACGGGCGGGCGGGGGCCGGAGCGGCCCTCGCCGCCGGGCGGGCCGGACAGCTCGCCGCCGAGCGCCCGGCGGACCGCCGCGTCCAGGTCGAGGCCGTTGCCGAGCCGGAAGGCCTCGGTGAACTCCTGGTCGGTCAGCCCGGCGCGGGCCCGCTGCTCGCACTCGCGGTGCGGGCCGCCGAAGGTCCGCGAGCCGAAGAACGGCGTGCCGACCGCCTGCCAGAGCCGGTGCGCGGCGCCCTGCAGCACCCGGGCCTCGACCAGGTCGGTGTCCGGCCCCTCGGTCTCCAGCAGGGCGAGCACGTCCATCGCCAGCACGATGCCCAGCAGGTCGCGGAAGAGGTGGTTGAGCCGCACGCACTCCCGGGCGAAGGCCCGGGCCAGGCGGATCTCGCCGCTGGTCCACTTCGAGTAGGCCATGGCGTAGAGGCCGTAGGCGTACGCCCACTGCTCGCCGTGCTCCTCGCAGATCTCCCGGACCCGCTCGATCCAGGCGTCGCCGCTGTCGGTGTCACCGAGGAACAGGTAGGCCACGCCCAGCTCGAACATTGCCATCAGCACGTTGCTGTTCAGCTCGCCGATGGTGTTGTAGTGCCACAGCGCCTCCTCGAACAGCTCGGCGGCGCGCTGCGGTTCGTCGCCGATCAGCGCCGCGCAGCCCTGCCGGTGCACCGCGTACGCCAGCGCCCGGTCGTCGCCGGTGTCCAGCGCCTGCCGCCGGCACTCCTCCAGGGCCGGGCGGGCCCGGGTCAGGTCGCCCTGCAGGGTGGCCATGTAGCCGGTCACCCAGAGCGCCTTGGCCCGGGCCTCGGTGGGCTCCGGGGCGAGCGCCAGTGCCCGGTCCAGCCAGTGCCGGCCCTCGCCGAGGTGGCCGGAGCCGACCCAGTAGAACCAGAGCGTGCCGGCCAGCACCAGGGCGAGCTGCTCCTCGCCCGGTTCGGCCAGGCAGAACTCCAGCGCGGCGCGCAGGTTGGAGTGGGCGAGCCGGGTGCGCTCGGCGGTCTCGGCCTGGCGCGGGCCGAACCACTCGACCTCGCCCCAGGTGGCGACGCCCAGGTACCAGTCGCGGTGCCGGCACAGCAGCCGGTGGTCCTCGCCGCCGGCCCGCAGCCACTGGCCGCCGTACTCGCGCAGGGTGTCGAGCATCCGGAACCGGATGCCGCCGGGGTCGTCGATCCGCAGCAGGACCGACTTGTCGACCAGCGAGTCGAGCAGCTCCAGGACCTCGTCGGCCTCCAGGCCGTCGCCGGCGCACACGTACTCGGCGGCGTCCAGGTCGAAGCCGCCCGCGAAGACGGAGAGGCGGGCCCAGAGTAAACGTTCCTGCATCGTGCAGAGCTCGTGACTCCACCCGATCGTGGTGCGCAGCGTGTGGTGGCGCGGGGGAGCGGAGCGCGAGCCCCCGGTGAGCACCCGGAAGCGGTCGTCCAGCCGGGCGGCGATCTGCTCCACCGACAGCGCGCGCAGCCGGCCGGCGGCCAGCTCGACGGCCAGCGGGATGCCGTCGAGGCGGCGGCAGAGCAGCGCGACCTCGGCCCGGTTGGCCGCCGACAGCCGCCAGCCCGGCACCACCGCGGCGGCCCGGTCGGCGAACAGCGTCACCGCCTCGGCCTCCGCGCCGGGGAAGGCCGGCTCGGCGGGCAGCGGCGCCAGCGGCACCAGGTGCTCGCCGTCCACCCGCAGCGACTGACGGCTGGTGGCCAGCACCGACAGGCCCGGCACCGCGCGCAGCAGCTCGTCCACCAGCTCGGCGCAGGCGTCGACCAGGTGCTCGCAGCCGTCCAGCACCAGCAGCAGCCGGCGGTCGGCGAGCTGCTCGACCAGCACGTCCTGCGGCGGGCGGGCGGTGTGGTCGGTGAGCCGCAGGGCCTCCAGCACCGCGTGGCCGAGCAGCAGCGGGTCCTGCACCGGGCCGACCTCGGCGAGGTGTGCGCCGTCCGGATGGTCCGCGGCCGCCGCCGCGGCCGCGCGCAGCGCCAGCCGGGTCTTGCCGACCCCGCCGGGGCCGGTCACGGTGACCAGCCGTGACACCTTCAACAACTCCGCCACCGACCGGAGTTCGGCCTCCCGGCCGATGAAGCTGGTGAGCTCGGCGGGCAGCCTGCCGTGCCGCTGCACCGGTGCCGATCCGCTGGACAACCTGACGCCCCCGTCTCTGGGAACCCGAAACGTGTCGCCCGCGATCCGCGGGCCATCGGGCCCAACGAGGTGACCGCTCGGTAGGTTACGCAGGGTGTTCGCACACAGGGCCGAGCCGCCACCGGCAATGTCCCACCTGGGGCGGGGGTCGCATCCGCTAGGGTTCTGTTTCGAGGAACGAACAGCGAGGGAGCGCGCAAGGTGTCCGTGGGAGAGCTGGCCGGTCTGCTGGTCGCCGTCTTCTGGGCGGTACTGGTGACCCTGCTCGCCGTGGTGCTGGTGCGGCTCTCCAAGGTGCTGCGCGAGGCCACCGTCCTGGTCTCCGCCGTCACCGAGCAGGCCGTGCCGCTGCTCACCGACGCCTCCGCCGCCGTGCGCAGCGCCAACGAGCAGCTGGAGCGGGTGGACGAGATCACCGCCAACGTGCAGGACGCCGCCGCCAACGCCAACGCGCTCTCCTCCACCGTCGCCGCCACCCTGGGCGGGCCGCTGGTCAAGATGGCCGCGTTCAGCTACGGCGTCCGCAAGGCCGTCAGCAAGCAGCAGGCCGCGGTGACGGTCCCCCAGCAGAGCGCCGAGCGCGACGCGCTGGCCAGGATGATCCGCGCCGAGGTCCGGGCCGCCACCGCGCCGCGCGGCACCGGCCTGCTCTCCCGGGTGCGCCGCGCGGTGAGGGGCTGAACGCAGTGGTACGACGCATCTTCTGGATGGCGGTCGGCGCGGGCGCGACCGTCTGGGCCATGAACAAGGCCAACGAGGCCGTCCACCGGCTCACCCCTGACAGCCTGTCCGGCACCGCCGCGCGCGGCGCGCTGCACCTCGGCGACGCCGCCAAGCGCTTCGCGGCCGACGTCCGCGCCGGCATGGCCGAGCGCGAGGCCGAGCTGCGCGCCGACCTCGGCCTGGACGGCACCGCAGTGGTCGAGCCGCCGCGCGCCCGCCGAGCTCTGCGTGGCGAGCCCACGTACCGAGCTATCTCGGCGGCCCCCGGCTCCCCGGGCGTCGCCCTCCCCCAGACGCGCAAGACCCCCCAAGCCATTGATGCGACGTCCGCACAGCGCCAGGCGCTGCCGGGCGGCGCGAACAACCGGAAGGACCACCTCTGATGGAGTCGGCAGAGATCCGCCGCCGCTGGCTGCGCTTCTTCGAGGAGCGCGGCCACACCGTCGTACCGTCGGCCTCGCTGGTCGCCGACGACCCGACCCTCCTGCTGGTCAACGCCGGCATGGTGCCCTTCAAGCCCTACTTCCTCGGCGAGATCAAGCCGCAGTTCCAGCGCGCCACCAGCGTGCAGAAGTGCGTGCGCACCCTCGACATCGAGGAGGTCGGCAAGACCACCCGGCACGGCTCGTTCTTCCAGATGTGCGGCAACTTCTCCTTCGGCGACTACTTCAAGGAAGGAGCCATCAAGTTCGCGTGGGAGCTGCTCACCACGCCCGTCGCGGACGGTGGCTACGGCCTGGAGAAGGACAAGCTCTGGATCACCGTCTACAAGGACGACGACGAGGCCGAGCAGATCTGGCGTGACGTCATCGGCGTCTCGCCCGACCGCATCCAGCGCCTCGGCATGAAGGACAACTTCTGGTCGATGGGCGTCCCCGGCCCGTGCGGCCCGTGCTCGGAGATCAACTACGACCGCGGCCCCGCGTACGGCGAGGAGGGCGGCCCGGCCGTCAACGGCGAGCGCTACCTGGAGATCTGGAACCTGGTCTTCATGCAGTACGAGCGCGGCCACGGCGACGGCAAGGACGGCTTCGAGATCCTCGGCGACCTGCCGAGCAAGAACATCGACACCGGCCTCGGCCTGGAGCGCCTCGCCGCCATCCTGCAGGACGTCGACAACCTCTTCGAGATCGACACCAGCCGGATGATCCTCGACCGCGCCGCCGAGCTCACCGGCCACACCTACGGCGCCGACCACAAGTCGGACGTCTCGCTGCGCGTGGTCACCGACCACTTCCGCACCGCGCTGATGCTGGTCGGCGACGGCGTCACCCCCGGCAACGAGGGCCGCGGCTACGTGCTGCGCCGCATCCTGCGCCGCGCGATCCGCAACATGCGCCTGCTGGGCGCCACCGAGCCGGTCGCCAAGGAGCTCATCGACATCTCGATCAAGGCGATGGCCCCGCAGTACGCGGAGCTGGAGGCCGACCGCAAGCGCATCGAGACGGTCGTGGTCGCCGAGGAGAACGCCTTCCTGCAGACCCTGAAGTCCGGCACCAGCCTGCTGGACGCCGCGGTCACCGAGACCAAGCAGTCCGGTGGCGCGGTGCTCTCCGGCGACCAGGCGTTCAAGCTGCACGACACCTACGGCTTCCCGATCGACCTGACCCTGGAGATGGCCGAGGAGCAGGGCCTCCAGGTCGACGAGGCCGGCTTCCGCCGCCTGATGCAGGAGCAGCGGGACCGCGCCAAGGCGGACGCCAAGAAGAAGAAGATGGGCCACGCCGACGTCGCCGCGTACCGCGAGGTCGCCGACAAGTCCGGCGCGTCCGTCTTCACCGGCTACACCGCCACCGAGGGCGAGGCCACCGTGGTCGGCCTGCTGGTGAACGGCGCCCCGGCGCCGGCCGCCACCGAGGGCGACGAGGTCGAGATCATCCTCGACCGCACCCCGTTCTACGCCGAGGGCGGTGGCCAGCTCGCCGACCACGGCCGGATCCGGCTGGACTCCGGCGCGGTCGTCGAGATCCGCGACGTGCAGCAGCCGGTCCCGGGTGTCACCGTGCACTCCGGCGGCGTGCTGTTCGGCGAGGTCGTGCTGGGCGCGTCCGCGTACGCCACGATCGACATCGACCGACGCCGCGCGGTCTCCCGCGCCCACTCGGCGACCCACCTGACCCACCAGGCGCTGCGCGACGCGCTCGGCCCGACGGCCGCCCAGGCCGGCTCCGAGAACGCGCCGGGCCGCTTCCGCTTCGACTTCGGTTCGCCGACCGCCGTCCCCGGCTCGGTGCTGGTCGACGTCGAGCAGAAGATCAACGAGGTGCTGGTCCGCGAGCTGGACGTCACCGCCGAGGTCATGACCATGGACGAGGCCCGCAAGCAGGGCGCGATCGCCATGTTCGGCGAGAAGTACGGCGACGCGGTCCGCGTGGTCACCATCGGCGACTTCTCCAAGGAGCTGTGCGGTGGCACCCACGTCGGCAACACCGCCCAGCTGGGCCTGGTGAAGCTGCTCGGCGAGTCCTCGATCGGCTCCGGCGTGCGCCGCGTCGAGGCGCTGGTCGGCGTCGACGCGTACAAGTTCCTGGCCCGCGAGCACACCGTGGTCTCGCAGCTCACCGAGCTGGTCAAGGGCCGCCCGGAGGAGCTGCCGGAGAAGATCGCCGGCATGCTCACCAAGCTCAAGGACGCCGAGAAGGAGATCGAGCGCTTCCGCGCCGAGAAGATCCTCGCGGCGGCCGCCGGCCTGGCCGAGGGTGCCGAGGACGTCCGCGGCGTGGCCGTGGTCGCCGCCCGGGTCGCCGACGGCGTGGGCGCGGACGAGCTGCGCAAGCTGGTGCTGGACGTGCGCGGCCGGCTGGGCGCCCGCCCGGCCGTGGTCGCCGCGTTCACCGTCGCGAACGACCGCCCGCTGACCGTGATCGCCACCAACGAGGACGCCCGCGGCCGTGGTGTGAAGGCCGGCGAGCTGGTCCGCGTCGCGGCCAAGACCCTCGGCGGCGGCGGTGGCGGCAAGGACGACGTCGCCCAGGGCGGCGGCACCAACCCGGCCGCGGTCGCCGAGGCGATCGAGGCCGTGCGTGCCCTGGTCGCGGAGCGCGCCTCCTGATGGACGAGCAGCCCGAGGAGAAGGTCTTCCGGCGGGGCCGGCGGATCGCCGTCGACGTGGGGGACGCCCGGATCGGGGTCGCGTCCTGCGACCCCGACGGGCTGATCGCCACGCCGGTGGAGACCGTGCCCGCCGGGGGCCGCTCCCAGGCCCGGCTCCAGGCGATCGTCGAGGAGTACGACGCGATCGAGGTGATCGTCGGCCTTCCCCGCTCGCTGAGCGGCAAGGAGGGCCCGGCGGCCGCCAAGGTCCGGGAGTACGCCGGGCGGCTGGCCGGCCGGCTCTACCCGGTCGGCGTCCGGCTGGTCGACGAGCGGATGACCACGGTGACGGCGGCGGCGGGCCTGCGGGCCTCCGGCCGCTCGTCGAAGAAGGGCCGTTCGGTGATCGACCAGGCGGCCGCCGTGGTGATCCTGCAGAACGCGCTTGAGACCGAACGGGTGAGCGGCCGCGCACCCGGTGAGAGTGTCGAGCCGGTCATCTGATCGACCTGGCATACCTTCCTTTTGGGGGCCCGTGCGGACGCGTCCGCACGGGCCCCCGACTGTTGTCCCCGCTGGAAGGGCTGCCTTGACCGACCCGTACGCCGCACCCGGACTCACCCCCGGCCACCTGGGCGCCCCCGCGCCCGAACCGGAGGGTGCGCCGCCCGGGCAGCCGTACGGAGTCGAACCGCCCGACCCGCGGCGGCTGCGCACCGGCGCCGCCTGCTGCCTGGCCTTCGCCGGCCTGTTCGCCGTGCTCGGCGCCGCCGCCCTCGTCGTGCTGTTCCTCTGGCCCGAGGGCAGGCCCCCGGCCGCCGACTTCCCCGGCAACGGCAACGGCCAGGCCCAGGTCTCGGTCGCCCGCGGCGCCAGCCTCACCCAGATCGGCCAGGCCCTGGTCGACGGCGGCGTGGTCGCCTCCACCCGGGCCTTCACCGAGGCGGCCGCCAAGAGCCCGGCCGGCGACCGGATCCAGCCCGGCACCTACACCCTCAAGCAGAAGATGTCCGCCGCCTCGGCGCTCAACGTGCTGCTCGACCCGGCCAACGCCAACGCCCTGACCATCCCCGAGGGCTGGCGCGCCGACCGGATCTACGCCGCCGTCGACGAGCGGCTGAAGGCCCAGCCCGGCACCACCAAGGCCGCCGCCGAGCAGCAGCTCGACCGGCTCGGCCTGCCCGCCGCGGCCGGCGGCCACGTCGAGGGCTACCTCTTCCCCGCCACCTACCCGGTCACCGGCGACACCACCCCGCTCGGCCTGCTCCAGCAGATGGTCAAGGAAGCCGTCACCCGGTACGGCCAGGTCGAGGCCGCCGCCAAGAACAACGGCACCACCCCGGAAGGCCTCGTCACCGTCGCCAGCCTCGCCCAGGCCGAGGCCGACAACCCCGAGGACATGGCCCGGGTCGCCCGGGTCGTCTACAACCGGCTGCACCGCAACATGCCGCTGCAGCTCGACTCGACCATCAACTACGCGCTCGGCCGGTCGACCCTCACCACCACGGAGGCCGACACCAAGCTCGACTCGCCGTTCAACACCTACCTGCACCCCGGGCTGCCGCCCACCCCGATCGGCAACCCGGGGCGGGACGCGCTGCGCGCCGCCCTGGACCCGGCGGAGGGTGACTGGCTCTACTTCGTCACGGTGAAACCCGGAGACACCCGTTTCACCGACAGCGCCGACCAGCACGCGAAGAACGTCGCAGAGTTCAACGCCTACCAGGCGCAGCAGGGTTCCTCACCCCCCGCAGCGGGCCACTGACCCCGAGTGCGCTGGGCTTTTTGCCCTTCTGCGGTACGGTAACGTCTCCCACCGAGTGCTGCGGTAGCACGCCGGTTCGACAGGTGCCGGAACGCTGTAAGGGGTTCGATGACTGATCAGAGCGGGCGCTTCGCGGCCCAGGGCGACCAGCCGTGGTACCCCCAGCAGCAGCAACAGCAGGGCTATCCGCAGCAGCCGCAGCAGGCCCAGCAGTACAGCGACCCGTACGGCCAGCAGCAGCCGCAGTACGGGCAGCAGGGCTACCCGCAGCAGCAGTACCCGCAGTACGGCGACCCGTACGGGCAGCAGCCGATGCAGCAGCAGCCGCAGTACGGGCAGCAGGGCTACCCCCAGCAGCAGCAGCCGATGCCCCAGCAGCCGTACCAGCAGCAGCAGGGCGTGCCGCAGCCGCAGTACGGCCAGCAGCAGCCCGCGCAGCAGCAGTCTCCCCAGCAGCAGCCGATGCAGCAGCGGCCGCAGCCGCCGCAGCAGGTCCGGCGGCCGGCGCCGCCGTCCGGGCCCGGCCCGGACGGGATCGACTGGGAGGCCGAGGCCGCCGCGCTGGACGCCCCGGCGCCCGCCCGCGAGGCCGAGCCCGAGCCGGAGGACTGGGAGGACGAGGCCGACGAGGCCTCGGACGACGACTCCTTCTTCGGCGGCGAGCAGGACAACTCGCGCGAGGCCGAGCGCAAGCGCAAGGAGAAGGGCAAGAAGTCCGGACGCCGCAACAGCGGTGCCTGCCTGGTCGTCGCCCTGGTGCTGATGGGCGGGGTCGCCGGCGCGGGCTGGTGGGGCTACGGCTTCTACCAGGACCACTTCGGTCCGCCGCCGGACTACGTGGGCGCCGGCAACGGCTCGGTCAACGTCGAGATCAAGGCCGGCACCGGTACCCAGATGGGTCTCACGCTGAAGAACGCCGGCGTGGTCAAGAGCGTCGAGGCGTTCACCGCCGCGTTCGGCAAGAACCCGAAGGCCGGCACCATCCAGCCGGGCATCTACACGATGCAGCACCAGATGTCCGGCACGGACGCCGTGCAGCGGCTGGTGGAGTCCAACGGCGGCAACGTGCTGATCATCTCGGAGGGCCGCAAGGCCGCCGACATCTTCGCCACCATCGACACCAAGCTGAAGCTGGCCAAGGGCACCACCGCCACCGTCGCCAAGGACCAGGTCGCCTCGCTCGGCCTGCCCGCGTACGCCAACGGCAACCCCGAGGGCTTCCTGTGGCCCACCCGGTACTCGATCACCGAGGGGATGAAGCCCGAGGACCTGCTCAAGCAGATGGTGGCCAACGCCACGCAGCACTACGCGGAGCTCAAGCTCGACGAGGGCGCCCAGAAGATCGGCCTGAAGAGCGGCTACGAGGTCATCGTCGAGGCCAGCATCCTCCAGGCCGAGGGCAACAACTCGGCGGACTTCGGCAAGATGGCCCGGGCGATGTCCAACCGCCTCAACACCAACGCCGGTCCGCCCAGCGGGACGTGGGGCCGGCTCGAGCTGGACACGACCCTGCAGTACGAGCTGGGGCGCGCCAACTTCACGGCGGCGGAGCACGACCGGGACACCCCGTACAACACGTACAAGCGGAAGGGCCTGCCGCCGACCCCGATCGCCAACCCCGGCGACGACGCGATCAAGGCCGTCCTGAACCCGACACCGGGCAACTGGATCTACTGGATCGCGATGAACCCGCAGGAGACCCGCTTCGCCGGCACCTGGGACGAGCACCTGAAGAACGTCCAGGAGTGGTGCACCGGCCAGGGCAAGGGCTTCGACCAGAAGGCCGGTCAGTGCAAGTAGTGAGGCTGCTCGAAGCGGACGGGGTCGACGTGGTCCGCGACGGCAGGTACCTGCTGCGCGGGATCACGCTCGCCGTCGAGGCCGGGCAGCACTGGGCCGTGCTCGGCGCCAACGGCGCGGGCAAGAGCACGCTGCTCGGCCTGCTCGGCGCCGTCAACCACCCCACCCGGGGCACGGTGAAGGTGCTCGGCCGGCAACTCGGCCGGGTCGACATCCGGGACCTGCGCGCGCACCTGGGCCACGTCGACCCGCGGCACCCGCTGCGCTCGCCGCTCAGCGCGCGGCAGGTCGTCCTCACCGGCGCCACCGGCACGATCGAGCCCGACCCGTTCCGCAAGCCGTCGGCCGAGCAGCTGGCGCACGCGGAGGAGCTGATCGACACCCTCGGCGTCGCGCACCGGGCCGAGGCGGCCTGGCCCACGCTGTCGCAGGGGGAGCGCGGGCGGGTGCTGATCGCGCGGGCGCTGATGCCGCTGCCGCGGCTGCTGCTGCTCGACGAACCCGCGACCGGGCTGGACCTCACCGCCCGCGAGCAGCTGCTCGGGGCGCTGGACGACCTGCGGGGCCGCTACCCGGAGCTGGCGAGCGTGCTGGTCACCCACCACCTGGAGGAGCTGCCGGCCTCCACCACGCACGCGCTGCTGCTGCGCGACGGCGAGGCGGTGGCCTGCGGCACGGCCGACGAGGTGCTGCGCAGCGGGCCGGTGAGCGACGCTTTCCGGCACCCGATCCGGATCACCCGCGAGGACGGCCGCTGGGCGGCCCGCACGCAGCGCTGACCTTCCGCGCGGCGCCGACCGCCCGTCGGACGGGCCCGGGTCCGTCCGCGGCCGCCCGGTAGGCTCCCTTCCGATTCGCGCCCAGCGGCGGAGCCGCACGTCGGGCAGTGCCACGCGCCCCTGTCGGGCGCCCCAGGAGAGGTGCCACCTGTGACCACCGTCCACCGGGCCGCCGTGCTCGGCTCGCCGATCGCCCACTCGCTGTCGCCGACCCTGCACCGGGCCGGGTACGCCGCGCTCGGGCTGGACGCGTGGCGCTACGACCGGTTCGAGGTGGACGAGGCCGGGCTGCCGGGCTTCGTCGCGGGCCTGGACCGCGCCGAGTGGGCGGGCCTGTCGCTGACCATGCCGCTGAAGCGGGCGATCCTCCCGCTGCTGGACGCGGTGACCGACACCGCCCGCTCCGTCGACGCGGTCAACACCGTGGTGTTCACCCCGGAGGGTGGCCTGCGCGGCGACAACACCGACGTCCCGGGCCTGGTGAACGCGCTGCGCGAGCGCGGTGTCGAGCGGGTCGCCGAGGCGGCGGTGCTGGGTGCCGGCGCGACCGCGTCGTCCGCGCTGGCGGCGCTCGCGGTGGTGTGCGAGGGCCCGGTGACGGTGTACGTGCGCAGCGCCGAGCGGGCGGCGGAGATGCGCGAGCTGGGCGAGCGCCTCGGTCTGGAGCTGAGGGTGGCGGCGTGGGAGCGCGGCGCCGAGGCACTGGCGGGCCCGCTGACCGTCTCGACCACGCCGGTCGGCGCCACAGACGCGTTCGCCGAGGAGCTGCCCGCGGCGCCGGGCGCGCTGTTCGACGTGCTGTACCACCCGTGGCCGACCGCGCTGGCGGCGGCGGTGGCGCGGGCGGGCGCGCCGGTCCTGGGCGGGCTGGACCTGCTGGTGCACCAGGCGGTGCTGCAGTTCGAGCAGTTCACCGGGGTCGCCTCCGGGCCGCTGGCGGCGATGCGGGCGGCCGGCGAGGCGGCGCTGGCGGGGGAGTGACCGCCCGGCCGTCCGCGGCCCGTCCCACCTGACAGACTGCCGCCGTTTTCACGGACGGTTGCTGTCCGCAACGCGGACCGTGCCGCCTCGTGCGGGTCGGACGTGAAAGGATCGGAGCAGTTGAGACGCTCGGCCCGGCCCGCCTGCGCGGGACCGGACCGCTGACGAAGGAGCTCCGTTGGGTAGGTTGCGCTGGCTGACGGCGGGGGAGTCGCACGGCCCCGCTCTGGTCGCGACGCTGGAGGGCCTGCCGGCCGGTGTGCCGGTCACCACCGAGATGGTGGCCGACGCGCTGGCCCGCCGCCGGCTCGGCTATGGCCGCGGCGCGCGGATGAAGTTCGAGCAGGACGAGGTGACCTTCCTCGGCGGTGTCCGCCACGGTCTGTCCATGGGCTCGCCGGTGGCGATCATGGTCGGTAACACCGAGTGGCCGAAGTGGGAGCAGGTCATGTCGGCCGACCCCATCGACCCCGAGGTGCTGGCCGGCCTGGCCCGCAACGAGCCGCTGACCCGGCCGCGGCCGGGCCACGCGGACCTCGCGGGCATGCAGAAGTACTCGATCGACGAGGCCCGCCCGATCCTGGAGCGCGCCAGCGCCCGCGAGACCGCGGCCCGGGTCGCGCTCGGCGTGGTCGCCCGCTCGTACCTCAAGGAGACCTGCGGGATCGAGATCGTCAGCCACGTGGTCGAGCTGGCCGCCGCCAAGGCCCCGGCCGGCGTGCTGCCGCTGCCCGCGGACGAGGCCCGCCTCGACGAGGACCCGGTGCGCTGCCTGGACGCGGACGCGTCGAAGCGGATGGTCGCCGAGATCGACCAGGCGCACAAGGACGGCGACACCCTCGGCGGTGTCGTCGAGGTGCTGGCGTACGGCGTGCCGGTGGGCCTCGGCTCGCACGTGCACTGGGACCGTCGGCTGGACGCGCGGCTCGCCGCCGCGCTGATGGGCATCCAGGCGATCAAGGGCGTCGAGGTCGGCGACGGCTTCGACCTGGCCCGGGTGCCGGGCTCGCAGGCGCACGACGAGATCGTCCCGAGCCCGGAGGGCGTCAAGCGCACCTCGGGCCGTTCGGGCGGTACCGAGGGCGGCCTGTCCACCGGCGAGCTGCTGCGGGTGCGCGCCGCGATGAAGCCGATCGCGACCGTCCCGCGCGCCCTGCGGACCATCGACACCCGCACCGGCGAGGAGGCCAAGGCGCACCACCAGCGCTCGGACGTCTGCGCCGTGCCGGCGGCCGGCATCGTCGCCGAGGCGATGGTCGCGCTGGTGCTGGCGGACGCGGTGGCGGAGAAGTTCGGCGGCGACAACGTCTCCGAGACCCGCCGCAACGTGCAGAGCTACCTCGACAACCTGATCGTCCGATGACGCAGCCGGTCGTCGTGCTGGTCGGCCCGCCCGGCAGTGGCAAGTCCACCGTCGGGCGGGTCCTCGCCGAGCGCCTGGGCGTCGGTTTCCGGGACACCGACGCGGACATCGAGCAGCTGGCCGGGAAGCCGATCCCGGAGATCTTCGTCGACGAGGGCGAGCCGCACTTCCGCGAGCTGGAGGTGCGGGCCGTCCGCGACGCCGTCACCGGCCACGCCGGGGTGCTGGCGCTCGGCGGCGGCGCGGTGATGGCGGACGCCACCCGCGAACTGCTGCGCGAGCTGCCGGTGGTGTTCCTGGAGGTCGCGCTGGGCGACGCCGTGAAGCGGGTCGGCCTGGACGCGCCGCGCCCGCTGCTGGCGATCAACCCGCGGGCCCGCTGGCGCGAGCTGATGGAGGCCCGCCGCCCCCTCTACCTGGAGGTGGCGACCGCCGTGGTCGACACCGAGGGCCGCACCCCCGAGCAGGTCGCGGACGCCGTACTGGAAGCACTGGAGCTCAAGCAGTCATGACCACTGACATCGTCCGGATCCACGTCGGCGGCAGCGCCGGACACGACCCCTACGACGTGCTGATCGGGCACCAGCTGCTCGGTGAGCTGGCGCCGCTGATCGGCACGAAGGCCAAGCGCGTCGCGATCATCCACCCGGAGGCGCTGGAGGCCACCGGTGAGGCGATCCGCGAGGACCTGGCCGCCGAGGGCTACGAGGCGATCGCCCTGCAGGTGCCGAACGCCGAGGAGGCGAAGAGCGCCGAGGTGGCCGCGTACTGCTGGTCGGTGCTCGGCCAGACCGGGTTCACCCGCTCCGACGTGATCGTCGGCCTCGGCGGCGGCGCCACCACCGACCTGGCGGGCTTCGTCGCGGCCACCTGGCTGCGCGGGGTGCGCTGGATCTCCATGCCGACCACCCTGCTCGGCATGGTGGACGCGGCGGTCGGCGGCAAGACCGGCATCAACATCGCCGAGGGCAAGAACATGGTCGGCGCCTTCCACCCGCCCGCGGGCGTGCTGGCCGACCTGGGCACCCTGGAGACGCTGGGCAAGCACGACTACGTCTCCGGCCTGGCCGAGGTGATCAAGGCCGGTTTCATCGCCGACCCGGTGATCCTCGACCTGATCGAGTCCGACCCGGAGGCCGCCACCACGCCGGCCGGCCCGCACACGCTGGAGCTGATCCGGCGGGCCATCCAGGTCAAGGCGGACGTGGTCTCCGGCGACCTCAAGGAGGCCGGCAAGCGGGAGATCCTCAACTACGGGCACACCCTGGGCCACGCCATCGAGCGCAACGAGCGCTACAAGTGGCGGCACGGCGCGGCGATCTCCATCGGCATGGTGTTCGCCGCCGAGCTGGGCCGGCTCGCCGGCCGGCTGGACGACGAGACCGCCGACCGGCACAAGGCGGTGCTCGGCTCGGTGGGCCTGCCGCTCACCTACCGGGCGGACGCCTGGCCCAAGCTGCTGGACGCCATGAAGATCGACAAGAAGTCCCGCGGCGACCTGCTGCGCTTCGTCGTCCTGGACGGCCTCGCCAAGACCTCCATCCTGGAGGGCCCGGACCCGTCCCTGCTGGTCGCCGCGTACGCGGAGGTCTCCGGATGACCACCCGGGTGATGGTGCTCAACGGCCCCAACCTCGGCCGGCTCGGCAGCCGCGAGCCGGACGTCTACGGCGCCACCTCGTACGCCGGGCTGGTCGACCGCTGCACCAGGCTCGGCGCCGAGCTCGGCCTGGACGTCGAGGTGCACGAGACCAACTCCGAACTGCAGATGGTGCAGTGGCTGCACGAGGCGGCGGACGGACAGGTCCCGGTGGTGATCAACCCCGGTGCGTTCACGCACTACTCGTACGCCATGCGGGACGCGGCCGCCCAGCGGACCGCGCCGCTGATCGAGGTGCACATCTCCAACCCGTACGCGCGGGAGACCTTCCGGCACACCTCGGTGATCGCCGCGGTGGCCTCCGGCACCATCGCCGGATTCGGCATCGGCTCGTACGAACTGGCCCTGCGCGCCCTCGCCGAGCAGCTCACCACGCGCTGACGGCAGGTCAACGACCCGGTGGTGGGCTGTGCCTGCCACCGGGTCGACGTGTAGATTCACGTCGGGAGGTGACCGTGTCGCAGCAGTTCGCAGCAGGAGGGGCGGTGCCGCCGCGGCCGCTCGCGCCGCCGTACCCGACCGGCGGGCAGCCCGCCAGAGCGGGCGTGCCGCAGCCCGGGTACCAGCCGCAGCCGGTCCGCCGGGACCGGCCGACCGTGCCGCTCAAGGCCGTGCCCCCGGTGCCCGCAGGGGCGACCGGACACTTCATGCTTCCCGCCGGAGCGCCCGTGCAGCTGCCCGCGTACCCGCCGCAGCAGCCCCTGCCGAGCCCGCCGGTCGCCGTGCTGCTGATCGGCCCCGCGGGCGCCGGCAAGACCACCGTCGCCCGCTACTGGGCGGAGCGCCGCCCGACGCCGACCGCGCACATCAGCCTGGACGACGTCCGCGAGTGGGTGCAGTCCGGCTTCGCCAACCCGCAGTCCGGCTGGAACACCGCCTCCGAGGCGCAGTACCGGCTGGCCCGCCGCACCTGCGGCTTCGCCTGCCGCAACTACCTCGCCAACGGCATCTCCTGCATCATCGACGACGCCGTCTTCCCCGACCGCCCGGCCATCGGCCTCGGCGGCTGGAAGCGGCACATCGGCCCCGGCATGCTGCCCGTCGTCCTGCTGCCCGGCCTCGACCGGGTGCTCACCCGCAACGCCGAACGCAGCGGCAACCGGCGGCTCAGCGACGAGGAAGTGGCCCGGATCCACGGCCGGATGGCCGGCTGGCGCACCTCGGGCCTGCCGATCATCGACAACTCGCAGCTCACCGTGGAGGAGACGGCCGCCGCGCTGGACCACGCGGTGATGTCCCGGCTGACCGGCCGCTGAGCCCGCGCCGGCACTGAGCCGCCGTCAGGCGAGGGCGGCCCGCACGCCGAGGGCGATCAGCACGGCGCCGCCGAGCTGCCCGGCGCGGCGGCGCACCGCCGGGTCGCGCAGGGCGCGCTCGGCGGTGGCGAGCAGGGCCGTCCAGCCGAGCAGCCAGCCGGCCACCAGCAGCGCCTGGGCGCCCGCGAGCACGGCGACCTGCGGCGCCACCGGGCGGGCGGGGTCGAGGAACTGCGGCAGCACGGTCAGGAAGATCGACGCCGCCTTGGGGTTGAGCACGTTGCCGAGCAGTGCCTGGGTGAACGCCGAGCCGCGGGCCCGGCGCGGCCGGGCGGCCCGGGGCGGGCGGAGCGTCCACAGGCCCAGGCCCAGCAGGTAGGCGGCGCCCGCCAGCCGGACCGCGGTGAACGCCTCGGCGGAGTGCATCACCGCGGCGGACAGCCCGGCCAGCGCGAGGGCGGCGTGCACGGCCAGCCCGCAGACCGTCCCCGCGACCACCGGGACGGCCCGCCGCCGTCCGCCCGCCGCGACCTGCGAGACCAGCAGGGTCAGACTGGCGCCCGGGACGGCGACCAGCGGCAGGACGGCCAGCAGGAAGCCGGCGATCCGGGCGGTCACGGCAGGACGCGGAAGTGCGTGGTGAGCTCCCCGTCCTCGACCACGTGGTAGGCGAGCGCGGGCGGCTGGTCGCGGTCGGCGGCGTCCGGGCCCTCCCAGGGCAGGCGCAGCGTCCAGGTGGTGGCCGGGCCGACGATCAGCGGGCGGCCGGCGAAGTGCGCCGCCGCCGCGGTGTGCGCGTGGCCGGTGATCACCGCGACCACGTCGGGGTGCCGCTCGACCAGTGCGGCGAGCCGCTCCGGCTCGCGCAGGCGGCCCTCGTCGGGCAGCGGGTGGTGCATCGGGACCGGCGGCTGGTGGAAGGCCAGCACCGACGGGGTGCCGGGGGCGAGGCCGCCGAGGGCCTCGTCGATCCACTCCCGGGTCTCCTCGGACAGCACGCCCTCGTCCCGGCCGGGCACGGTGACGTCGCACATCAGCACCGCGAGCCCGCCGACCAGGTGCAGCCGGTTGATCGGCCCGTCGGACGGGGCCTCGCCGAGCAGGCCCTGGCGGAAGGCGGCGCGCACGTCGTGGTTGCCCGGGCAGGTGAGCACCGGGAACGGCAGGTCGAGCAGCCGGGCGGCGAGCTCGTACTCGGCGAGCGCCCCGTGGTCGGCGATGTCGCCGGTGACCAGCAGCGCGTCCGGCGGGGTGGGCAGGGCGCGCAGGTGCTCGACGGCCCGGGAGGCCCGGTCGGCGGTGCGTGCGGTGCCGTCCAGATGGAGGTCGCTGAGCTGGGCGAGCAGAACCATGGCGGTGATCCGTCCTAACGGTTGTTACGGTTGGATGCGTTAGGACGGTAGAGTATGGCTCGGTAATCGATCAAGTGGGTTGTGAGAGACGGGAGGAACGCGTGACCGAACGGGTCCTGGCGCTGGAGCTGGCGAGCACCGTCCGCCACGACGGGCACGGCGGCGTCGCCGACGACCTCACCACGCCCGCCGAGCTGGACACCTGGGTCCGCGACCGGGCCGACGCGCTGGACGCCGAGGGCTTCGCGGCGGACGAGGCCGCGCTGGCCGAGGTGCGCGCCCTGCGCGAGGCCGTCCGGGCGCTGTTCGCCCGCGCCGTCAGCCCCGCCCCGCCCAGCCCCGCCGACGCCCACCGCCTGCTCCCGCTCGACCTGGCCCTGGAACGGATCAACACCGCCGCCGCCCGCCGGCCCGTCGCCCCCCGCCTGGAGTGGGTCGAGGACGCGCCGCCGGCGCTCGTGCAGTTCGGCGCCGCCGCCGACCCGCTCACCCGGATCACCGCCGCCCTCGCCCGGGCCACCGCCGAGTTCCTCGCCGGCCCCGGGCGCGAACAGCTGCGGGCCTGCACCGCCCCGCGCTGCGTCCGGTACTTCCTCAAGGGCCACGGCCGCCAGGAGTACTGCAAGCCCTCCTGCTCCAACCGCGCCCGGGTCGCCCGGCACTACCGGCGGCAGAAGGCTGTCAGTGCCGACTGGGAGACTGGGGACATCGCAACGGAACTCCCGAGGAGCTGACGCCCGTGCCCGAGGGCCACATCATCCACCGCCTGGCCGGCCAGAACCACGCCGCCTTCGGCGACCGCCCGGTCCGGGTCACCAGCCCGCAGGGCCGCTTCGCCGAGGGCGCCGCCCTGATCGACGGCCGGGTGCTGGACGCGGCGGAGGCCCACGGGAAGCACCTCTTCCTCGGCTTCGGCGACGCCTGGCTGCACATCCACCTCGGCCTCTACGGCGGCTTCACCTTTGGCACCGGCCCCGCCCCCGAGCCGGTCGGCCTGATCCGGCTCCGCCTGGAGAGCGAGGACGGCTACGCCGACCTGCGCGGGCCGAACACCTGCGAGCTGCTCACCCCCGGCGAGAAGGCCGCCGTCCAGCGCCGCCTCGGGCCCGACCCGCTGCGCGCCGACGCCGACCCCGACACCGCCTGGCGGCGGGTCTCCAGCAGCTCCACCACGGTCGCCGCCCTGCTGATGGACCAGAAGGTCCTCGCCGGCGTCGGCAACGTCTACCGCGCCGAGGTGCTGTTCCGCCACGGGATCCGGCCGCACCGCCCCGGCCGCCGGCTCCGCCGCGCCGAGTGGGACGCGATCTGGGCCGACCTCGTCGCCCTGATGCACGAGGGCGTCGCCGCCGGCCGGATCGACACCGTCCGACCCGAGCACACCCCCGAGGCGATGGGCCGCCCCCCGCGCGTCGACGACCACGGCGGCGAGGTGTACGTCTACCGCCGCACCGGGCAGCCCTGCCTGGTCTGCGAGACCCCGGTCAGCACGGAGGAGCACGCCTCCCGCAACCTCTTCTGGTGCGCGAGCTGCCAGGCCGCCTAGGGGCAACCGCCGGGGGTGCGGGGAGCTGCGCGAGGCGGGAGGCGACGGGCGGTCACGTCCCCCTTCGCGCAGTTCTCCCCCGGCCTTCGGCCGGGAGGTACCCCCACGCGCCCCCGGCGGTGCGCCGATTGCGTGGTCAGGCCCGGCTCAGGTGCCAGGCCGCCGCGGCCGCGGCCAGGCAGAGGGGCGTGTACAGCGCGACGTTGAGCGCGTAGAACGCCGACCCGGTGTCCGTGCCGATCCCGGTCGCCCAGACCAGCCCCGCGGCTGCCCGCAGGGCCAGCCCCGCGGCGACCGCGCGCGTCGCCCACCGCGGCAGCGCCGCGGGCCCGGGCAGCCGCACCAGCCCGCCCTGCGCGAGCACCAGCGCCGCCCCGCCCGCCAGCACCGTCGCGAGCGGCACCAGCACGGGCGGGGTGAACGGCACGTCCGCGCCCAGCACCGCCTGCGACAGGCCCGCCACGTCGGCGGCGGGCCAGGTCGCGCCGGTGGTCCAGTACAGGTGCGCCGCGCTGTCCGCGCCGAGCACTGCCGCCAGTCCCAGTGCGATCCGACTCTTCCTCATCCGAGGCTCCCCTCCGGTGTTCTGACGATCCGACACACCCAGGAGCCGTGGCCGCCCCGGTCCGTTCCTGTGATCAGCGTCACGAAATCCGGGGGGAACCTCCGGCCCGTCACCGGCCTCCCCTGGGAGAACCGGAAGGAGGCTGCCGTGGAACCGACGCCCGCTCGCACCGCCGAGCTGGTGCGCGCCGCGCAGCGGGGCGACCGGCTGGCGCTGGCGGAGCTGCTGGAGCTGGTCACTCCGTACGTGCGCCGGCTGTGCGGCCCGATCGCGCTGGACGACGGCCCGGACGCCACCCAGGAGGCGCTGATCGCGGTCTTCCGCAAGCTGCGCCAGCTCGACGACCCGGCCGCACTGTTCGGCTGGGTCCGGGTGATCGCGGTGCGCGAGGCGGTCCGGCACGTCCGGCGTACCGCGCGCAGCGTCCCCAGCGAGCTGGCGGAGGTGCCCGCGCCGGGGGACCCGCAGCTCGCCGCCGACATCCGGGACGTCCTGGACCGGCTGACCCCCGAGCACCGGGCGGTGCTGGTCCTGCGCGACCTGGAGGGTCTGGACGAGCGGCAGACCGCCGACCTGCTCGGCGTGGCGGCCGGCACCGTGAAGTCGCGGCTCTCCCGGGCCCGGCTGAGCTTCCGAAGGGCGTGGCAGCAGTGACCGAACCGATGCACCCCGACTGGCCGGTCGCCGACTTCGACCCGGTGCGGCGGCTGCGCGTGCTGGCGGCGACCGTACCCGGTGCGAGCCTCCACGAGGCGGTGCTGGCGGAGCCGTTCGAGCGGGTCTGGGAGGTGGCCGCGGACCTGGAGGGCGCCCTGCCGCGCTGGCTGCCGGACATCCGCACCGTGCGCGCCAACGCCGATGCCACCGAGGCGCTGATCGTCGGCCACTCGCGCCTGCGGGCCCGGTTCGACGTCCGGCTGGAGCCCGGTTGGTGCCTGATGCAGAGCCGTTTCGTGCTCGGCGGGATGGCCGCCCGCCCCGACGGCGAGGGCACCCGCTTCGCCTTCCTGGGCACCCTGCGGCTGCCCGCGGCCGGGCTGCTCGCCCCCGCCCTCCGCCCGCTCGGGGTCCGTTCGCTGCGCCGCTTCGAGGCCCTGGTCGGTGAGCGGCGCTGACCCCCGAGGCCGTTGACGCTGCCATGCCATCGGCGGGAGGATGCCGCGACCGTCCCCAGCCAGGAAGGCCCGTCGTGGCATTACCGACCCTCGCCCAGCGCGCCGGCCGCGTCCTCGTGACCGCCGCACTCGCCCTCGCCGCCGCCCTGGGCGGCGCGGCACCCGCCCACGCCGACTTCGGCACCGACTACCACGACCCCGTCACCGCGGCCAAGCCGCTGACCAGGCCGGACACCCGGTCCTGCACGGTCGAGGCGATGCACGACCGGCCGTTCCGCAGCGGCTACGGCAGCCCGCCGGACACCCCGTACACCGCCACCGTCGGCCCGCCCGCCGACTGCCCCGGGCCGTGGTCGATGGTCGTCCTCGACCTGCGCGGCTCGGTGGCGGGCCGTCAGTTCGACCGGCTGTTCACCGTCCGGATCGGCGGCGTCGAGGTCCTGCTCTCCTCCACCCCCGAGCCGTCCAAGGACGGCATCGAGTGGCACACCGAGCACGACCTCACCCGGTACGCCGCGCTCCTGGACGGCCCGCAGCCGTTCGCCTTCGACCTGGCCAACGTCGTCGACGACACCTACACCGGCGTCTTCACGATCACCGCCACCCTCACCTTCTCCACCGCCTCGGCCGCGCACCCCGCCGCCCGCACCGCCGACCGGGTGCTCACCACCGCGCCGTTCGGCCTGACCCAGGCCGCCCCGGCGAGCTCCTCCGACCTGGTGTTCCCGCCCAACCTGGAACGGCTGACCGCGGAGGTGTACGCCCGCGGCGGCGGCGCCTGCGAGGAGTTCGCGTACGCCTCCGCCCCCGACGAGTTCGTCCGGGCCAATCCCGGCCTCGGCTGGTGCGGCAAGGGCCCGTTCCGCGAACTGCGGCTCTCCGTCGACGGCCGCACCGCCGGCGCCGTCCAGCCCTACCCGGTGATCTACACCGGCGGCTGGGATCCGCTGCTGTGGCGGCCCACCCAGGGCATCTTCGCCTTCGAGCTGCCCGCCTACCGCCTCGACCTCACCCCGTACGTCGGCCTGCTCACCGACGGCCGCCCGCACCGGATCGGCATCGAGGTCAACGCGGCCGAGAGCCAGTCCAACGACCTGTGGACCGGTCAGGTCAACCTGCTGGCCGGCCTCGACCGGGGCAGCGCCCGCACCACCGGCGCGCTCACCGAGCACGCGGTCGCCGACCGGGCCGCCGTCTCCACCGCCCTCACCGACCACGGCGGCGGCAGCGGAGACTGGCAGGTCACCGCCGCCCGGCACGACCTCGCCCGCGGCTGGGTGCAGACCTCGCACGGCCGGATCACCACCGAGGTCCGCGAGGACCTCGCCTTCACCTCCCGGCAGACCCTGCGCGACAGCGGCAACGACCTCGTCCTGCACAACACCGCCGACCTCACCCACACCGTCGCCACCTGGGGCGGCGGCCCCCGGCGCACCACCACCGTGCACGAGAGCGAACCGCTCGACGTCACCTACCGCTACGCCCACGACGCCGCCGGCGGCAGCGACCAGCGCACCGCCATGGAGCTCGGCTACCACCGCGACACCACCGAGGCCACCGGCGCGCACGTGCTGACCCGCGCCACCGTCGACCACGTGCTGCGCCCCAGCGCCCACCGCGCCGACGGAGCGGCCACCGTCCGCACCGGATCCTCGTACGAGGACTACCGCTCGACCGGCCCGGAGGGCCCGTACCGCCGCACCATCACCACCCTCGACGGCTGGCTGACCTAGGACAATTTGACCGAGCGTTGACCGGATCGGGGGAGAGTCGTGGGGCATGCGGCTCCTAACCTCGCCGCATGCCCCCACAGCTCCGGCGGCCGCCCGGGCCCGCGCTGCCCGTCCTGCCGTACCGCAAGCCCACCCGCGGCCGCGACTACTGGGTCCTCGACGACGTCCTCCCCAACGTCGACGAGATCCGCGCCCGCTGCCTGGCCAAGCAGGACTGGGACCTCGGCTACCCGCACAAGCCCGAGGCCTGGCCCGGCATGCGCGCCATGCCCGCCCTCGAACCCGACGAACTCGCCCACGTCGAGGCCCTGGTCGCCCGCACCGTCGGCGTCGACCGGGTCTGGGCCCTCGGGCAGGCCGAGGGCGGCACCTTCAACCACAACTGCGTGCAGGTCGTCGGCGAGGGCGAGAGCGAACCCCGCCCGCACACCGACTCCCGCGCCCTGTGCCGCTACGCCGCGGTCCTCTACCTCAACCCCGGCGTCCCCAAGCAGGCCGGCACCAGCTTCTACCGGCAGAGCCTCCCCGGCGGCCGCCTCGGCGGCAACGTCGTCCTGCCGCCGCACAACAACCTGGTCGAGGCGCTCGGCACCCGGTACGTCCCCGCCGACTCCTTCACCGAGGACTTCGCCGTCCCGCACCGCTACAACCGGCTGCTCCTCTACAGCGCCAACCTGATGCACACCGCCACCGGCTACTGGGGCAGCACCCTGGAGGACAAGCGGATGACCGCCGTCTTCTTCTGGATGGCGTAGCCGCGCGCTGTCCGACCTGGCAGGCACACTGGGCGGGTGAAGATCAGGACAGTGGCCCCCGGCCTGCGCGAGATGCAGCTCGACGGCGAGGAGTGGGACGCGGCGTACGCCGACCGCTTCGCCGCCGGTGACTGCGAGGGCCTCCTGCTCGGCACCGCCGGGCCGGGCCGCGGCACGGTCGACATCGGGTTCGTCCGCGACGTGCCGGGCCTGCGCTCCGTCCGCCTGGGCCTCGGCATCGCCGACCCCGGGCCGATCGGCGACTGCCCCGGGCTCACCCGGGTCCAGATCGGCCTCGACCAGCGCGGCCGGGTCGACTTCTCCCGCCTCACCGGCCTCACCGACCTGCAGGCCCCGCCGCAGGTCGGCATCGAGACGGTCGCCGACCTGCGGGAGCTGCGCGAGCTGTACGTCCCCGGTTGGCGCAGCGGCAGCCTCGAACTCCTCGGCGCCAAGCCGCGGCTGGAGTTCCTCCGGATCGAGTGCCGCCGCAACGGCACGCTCTCGCTCGCGGGCGCCGAGGCCATGCCGGCGGTCCGCCGGATGTGGATCTACGACGGTCGGCTCTCCGACACCTCCCGGCTGACCGCGCTCCACGAGCTGACCGAGCTCAGCCTGATCGGCGCCAAGCCCGCCGACCTCGGTTTCGTCGCGGGCCTTCCGGCTCTCGCCGACCTCACCCTCGAGAACTGCGGCCCGCTCCCCACCCTGGCGCCCCTCGTCGGCCACCCGAGCCTCCGCGAGGTTGCCGTCACCGGATCCAGCACCGTCGCCGACGGCGACCTGCACCCCCTGGTCGACAACCCCGCTCTCACCGGTATCTGGCTGGAACGCGGCGCCCCGCACTACACCCACCGCCCCGCGCAGGTCCGCCGCGGCTGAGACGGTCTGCCGTCGGGCTCAGGGCTCCCAGACGCAGTGGTCGTGGGCGAAGTGGACGCGTTGCGGTGCGAGTTCGGCGAGCCGGTCGTGCCAGGCGGGGTGGGGCGGGAGGGGCGGTTCGAGGCCGGCCAGGGCGGCCCGGCGGGCGAGGTGGGCGGCGGCGTACTCGGTGGCGGTGTCGTGGGCCTGGCCGGCGAGGACGTGGGTGCCGGCGGGGGTGGTGACGGCGAGGGACTGGTGGCCGTCGGTGTGGCCGGGGGTGGGGAGGACGCGCAGGCCGGGGAGGGGTTCGGCCTCGCCGTGGAGCTCGCGGTAGGTGGCGCCGGGGAAGTCGACGAGGTGGTCGGCGGTGTAGCCGCCGCGGCGGGCGGTGGCCAGTTCGACGGCTTGGACGAGGATCGGGACGCCGGGGAAGAGCGGGTTGCCGCCGCAGTGGTCGAAGTGCAGGTGGCAGTTGACGATCAGGGTGATGTCGTCGCGGGTGAGGCCGGCGTCCGCGAGGGCGGTGTCGAGCGGGCGGCGGCGGGGGCGGTAGTGGGCGTCGGTCTCCGGGCCGGCGTCGCCGATGCCGGTGTCGAAGAGGACGACGCCGTCGGGGTGGCGGACGGCGTAGCCGAGCGCGGGCTCGACGCGGGGGTGCGGGCCGCCGGTCTCGGAGGAGGGGCGGACGAAGTACCCGAGGTCGAGGCGGTGTATCCGGATGCTCTGGTCCATCCCGCCATCGTCGTCCGGGTACGGCCGGTCCCGGGGGGGGGGGGCCCCCCGCGGGCCCCCCCCCCCCCCGGGGGCGGGGGGCGGCGGCGGCGCCCCCCCCCCCCCCCCCCCCCCCCCCCCCCCCCCCCCCCAGGACCCCGGTGACGCGGGGTCAGCCGCGGGGCAGGACCAGGGACTGGACGGTCGGCAGCGAGCGCCAGTCGCTGGAGACGATGGAGGCGTGGGCGCCGGCGAGCTGCCGGGTGCGGGCGGTGGCCTGGTCGGCGGTGGGGGTGGTGCCGCTGATGGCGGGGGCGACGTTCTGCGCGTCGGTCATGGTGAGCAGGTAGTGCCGGGTGTCGTACCAGGAGGTGTCGATGGCGGTGTACGCGGCGGCGTCGCCGTCGAAGACGACGAACCACGGGCGGACGTTGGCCTCGTAGACCGAGCGCGGGTCGCCGCCGGTGGCGCCGTGGTAGGCGGGGAAGACCTGGGCCTGGCCGATCTTTCCGGCGGCCGAGAGGTCGCGCAGGTGGCGGCCGTACTCGACGTCGGTGTGCAGGGTGTCGAAGGGGTTGCCCTCCTCGAAAGAGCCCGGGATGACGTAGACCAGGGCGCGGCCGGCGAGGGCGGTGCGGCTGGGCCAGTTGCCGGCCCGGGCGGCGTCGTCGAGGGTGGCGTAGGCGCCGCCGCCGGGCTTGGCGAGCAGGTCGGCGGGGCGGAAGGCGGTGGAGCCGAGGTGGGCGGCGATCAGCGAGTCCAGCTGGGCGGGGCCCATGCCGCGGTTGGCGGCGAATCCGCCCTTGAGTTCGAGCTTGATGACGAGGGGGCCGCCGGTGGGGTGGGCGCCGAGCCAGACCCGGACGTCGTCGAGGCAGGTCTCCAGGTTCTTGTTGGCGCCGCCGGTGTAGAGCTGGGCGGGCGTGGTGGCGGTGACGCAGTTGTTGGCGTTGCCGAGCGGGTTGGAGTGGCTGACCTTCCACTCGGTGGTGACGGTGTCGGTCCAGGCGTCGAGCTCGATCATGCCGGTGCCGGTGTCGAGGCCCTGGGCGAGGTACGGGAAGGCGGCGGGGTCGTAGGTGTTGTGCAGGCCGACCGTGGTCGCGGAGCCGAACGGCAGGTCGCCGGTCCCGGCGGCCTCGGCGGTGGTGCCGGGGACCAGGGTGAGGGCGAGGGCGGTTGCGGTGAGCAGTCCGGCGGCGATGGCGCGGCGTACGGTCACGGGTGTCTCCTCGTCAGGTACCGGGCGGTGGCGGGGTTTTCCGCCGGGCAACCGCCGAGGAGAGCATGGGGGATCCGGGCGTCCTTCTGATGACATGACAAGAAAGACTGTCCGAATACAGCTACTCGGGAGTAGAGATCAGTCCCGTTCGCCCAGGACGCCGTGCGCGAGCACCTCGGCGACGGCGAGGTCGACCAGCCGGTAGCGCACCACCCGCCCGTCCCGCTCGCCGACGACCATCCCGGCGGCCCGCAGCAGCCGCAGCGCCTGGGAGACCGCCGGGTCGCGCATGCCGGTGGCGATGGCGAGGTCGGTGACGGCGAGCGGGCCGGTCTCGTGCAGGGCGAGCAGCAGCGAGAGCCGCCCGGGGTCGGCGAGCAGGGAGAAGCGCTCGGCCCAGGACCGGACGTGCTCGGCGTCGCCGATCGCGGCGATCGCCTCGCACACCCGGTGGCCGTCGATGGGCCGGTGGGCGGCGCGGTCGGCCGGTACGAGGTGCATGGGGGCATTCTCGCAGGCGGCCCGGTGGTGATCTTCGCCACCCGTCACACCTGCGCAGCTGTGCAGGCTTGCAGCCGTCGAACCGTCAGCTCTAGGGTGGTCCAGCCGTGGTGTTCGGGAAGACCGGTGCAAGACCGGAGCGGCCCTCGCCACTGTGATCGGGGAATGTCCGTACCCCTCATCTGCCACTGGGCGCACCGCGCCTGGGAAGGCGGGGTACGGGCGCTCAGCACCCCGTCAGCCAGGAGACCGGCCACGGCAGCTCACGAAGTGATTCCACGAGGTGCTGGAGCGTGACCCGCAGATGAGCCTGCCCGAAACCGCCGTGCCCGCCGCGGCCGGTGCCCTTCCGTCCTTCCGCTGGCGCCGCGAGGACACCGTCCGCACGGCCGGTCTGATGGCCGTCATCGTGCTGATGCACCTGGCGGCCTTCGGCACCCTGTTCCTGCTGGTGGTGCCGGAGCGCTACGAGGTCGGCACCCAGGTGTTCGGGGTGGGCCTCGGCATCACCGCGTACACCCTGGGCATGCGGCACGCCTTCGACGCGGACCACATCGCGGTGATCGACAACACCACCCGCAAGCTGATGGCGGACGGCAAGCGGCCGGTGTCGGTGGGCTTCTGGTTCGCCCTCGGGCACTCCTCGATGGTGGTGCTCATGGCGGCCCTGGTGGCCGGCGGCGCCCAGCTCGCGGGCGTGCTGATGGACGACGAGTCCACCACCCACCAGGTGCTGGGCACCGTCGGCACCACCGCGTCGGGCGTCTTCCTGTACCTGATCGCCGCGCTGAACCTGGCCGCGCTGACCGGCATCCTGCGGGTGTTCCGGAAGATGCGCGAGGGCACGTACGACGAGAAGGAGCTGGAGAAGCACCTGGAGTCGCGCGGCCTGATGAACCGGATCCTCGGCCGGGCGACCCGCTCGATCACCCGCCCGGGGCAGATGTTTCCGGTCGGCATGGTGCTGGGCCTGGGCTTCGACACCGCCACCGAGGTGACGCTGATGGTGATGGCGGGCTCGGGCGCGGCGGCCGGCCTGCCCTGGTACGCGATCGTCTGCCTGCCGCTGCTGTTCGCCGCCGGGATGAGCCTGTTCGACACCCTGGACGGCACCTTCATGAACTTCGCCTACCAGTGGGCGTTCTCCAACCCGGTCCGCAAGGTGTTCTACAACCTGACCATCACCGGCCTGTCGATCGCGGTGGCGTTCGTGATCGGCACCATCGAACTGGTCGCGGTGCTGCACGAGAAGCTGGACCTGACCGACCCGGTGACCGGCTGGATCGCCGGACTGAGCCTGGACAACGTGGGCTTCGCGATCGTCGGCCTGTTCGTGGTGGTCTGGGCGGCGGCGATCGGCTACTGGCGCCTCGCCCGGGTGGAACAGCGCTGGACGGCCCGCGGCTGACGGACCGTCGGCCGCGCACAGTCTCCGGCGCCGGGCTCCCGTGGGGGGAGGGCCCGGCGCCGGTCCGTCTCCCGGCCCGCCCCGCGGGCGGTCACATCCCCGGCGGCTCGTCCTCGATCGGGCAGACCACCACGTCGGTCGGCGTGCTGCCCTCGGGCATCGGGGCGGCGTACGCGCGCCGGGCGATCTCCACCGCGCGGTCGGGGCCCGCGCACTCGATCACCCAGTAGCCGGCGAGCACCGGCCGGTCCACGCCGTAGGGGCGGTCGGAGACGGCCGGTGACCCGTCCGGACCGGCGGTGACCACGACCGCGCGGGCCGGCTCGGCCAGGCCCCGGGCGTCCACCAGCTCGCCGGCCTCGGACAGCTCCCGGTTGATCCCGTCCATGTGCTCGACCGTCGCGGTCAGCGTCTCCCGGTCCCAGGCCGGGTACCCGGGGGTCGGACTGCCGGTCATCGCGTCGTAGTCGGCCTGGGTCGCATGGACCATGATCAGGAACTTCGGCATCGGACTCACCTCGCAGGAGCGGTCGCGCAGGAGTGGTCGCGTAGGAGTGGTCCCGCTCCGCAGAATCCTTCCAGCGGCGGCTCCCGGGCGCGCGTCAACCCGCGGCGAGCAGCAGCGTCCCGGCGACCGCCAGGCCGGCGCCGACCACCTGCACCCGGCGCAGCCGCTCCTTCAGCAGGCCGCGCGCCATCAGCGCGGTCACCACCGGGTACAGCGAGGCGAGGACCGCCGCCACCGCCGCCGAACCGCGGTGCGAGGCGGCCGAGAACGCGCCGTTCGCCGCCACGTCCGCGAGGCCCACCGCGGTCAGTGCCGCCAGGCTGCGCCGGGCGTCCGCCAGCCCGAGCGGCTCGCGTCGCCGCCGGGCCGCGTACGCCAGCATCCCGGCCCCGACCGCGGCGTTGCACAGCCGCTGCACGCACAGTGTCAGCAGCAGCCCGCCGCCGCTGGAGCCGTGCGCGATCAGCGCCAGCACGGCGCCGAAGGCCATCGCCGCGCCCAGGGTGAGCAGCAGCGCCTCCCGGCCGATGCCTCCGCCGCCGCGCTGCGGTCCGCCGGCCAGGGCCACGCCGGCCAGCGCCACCGCGATGCCCGCCGCCTGGACCGCGCCCGGGCGCTCGCCGAGGAACAGCCCGACGCCGATCGGCACCGCCACGCCGATGGTGGCCAGCGGCGAGACCACGCCCATCGGGCCGAGGGCCAGTGCCCGGTAGAAGGCGAGCAGTGCGAACGGGCCGATCACGCCCGCGGCGACGGCGAACCACAGCTTGGGCGAGAGGTCGGTGAGGCCGCCGGTGGCGAGGACGGCGCCCGTGAGGAGGACCGCGGCGGCCGTCTGCGAGACCACCACCACGGTGAGGGCCGGCAGGCGCCTGGTCAGTGCGCCGCCGCCGTAGTCGGCCACACCCCAGAGCAGGCTGGCGGTGAGGGCGAGGGCGGCGCTCACGGGTGCGCGACGATTCGGGACAGCATGGTGGACTCCGCAGTACAGTCAGGTGGACTCTGCTTGCAAGGGCAAGGGTAGTTCACTCTGCTGAACTTTCCGAGCCAATATTTTGAACTGAGGCTGATACTGCGCCGTGCCGGACCCCGACCTCGTCACCCAGGCCCTCGCCCGTAACCTCAAGCGCCTGCGCACCGAGCGCGGCCACACCCTGGACGCGCTCGCCGCCCGCTCCGGCGTCAGCCGCGGCATGGTCGTCCAGATCGAACAGGCCCGCACCAACCCGAGCGTCGGCACCGTCGTCCGGCTCGCCGACGCGCTCGGGGTCTCCATCGCCCGGCTGCTCGACTACGACGAGACCTCCACCGTGCGGATCGTCCCCGCCGAGGACGCCGTCCAGCTCTGGACCGGCCCCGACGGCGGCAGTGGCACCCTGCTCAACGGCATCGAGGCCCCCGGCCCGCTCGAACTCTGGACCTGGCGCCTCAACCCCGGCGAGGGCCACACCTCCGACCCCCACCCGCCCGGCACCGTCGAGATCGCCCGGGTCGACGAGGGCGTCCTTACCCTCACCCTCGACGGCCGCGACCACCTCGTCCCGGCCGGCTCCACCGCCTCCTACGAGGCCGGCACCGCCCACGCCTACCGCAACACCGGCACCGACCCGGTCCGCCTCACCCTGGTCGTGCTCGTCCCGCCCCCGGCCTGACCGCCGACCACCGGTGGGTTCGGATGTTCGGGTGGGGGACTGTTGATCGACGGGTCGTCGGCGCTGGACGTGGCGCCGGCCCTGGAGGCGTCCGGTGCGGCCTCGGCTGATCGTCGATCACACCGGCGGGAGCAACCTGACGCTGGGCCCGGACGCCACGGTGAAGCAGGTGCCGGGCGGCTGGGTGTTCGGCGGCCGGGGCACGGCCGGCTCGTACGCGCAGGCGCTGGGCGCGGTGGTGGACACCTCGCGGAGCTTCACCGTCTCCGCGTGGGTGGTGAACGACGCCGCGTCGGGGTCGCGGACCGCGGTCAGCCAGGGCGACGGCGCCGCCTCGGTGTTCGCGCTGGGCCGGGAGGACGCGGGCGGTCAGAAGGCGTGGGTCTTCCGGGTGCAGACCGGGCCGGGGGCGGCGGACGCCGCGACGGCGCGGGCGGCCGTACCGGGCGCCGCCGTCACGGGGGAGTTCACGCTGCTGACGGCGGCGTACGACGCGGGGCAGCGCACGGTCACGTTGTACGTGAACGGTACGGCGGCGGGTTCGGCCAAGCTGGCGGCCGGGCCGACCGGCGGCGGGCCGCTGGAGCTCGGCCGGGGCCGGCGCGGGGGTGCCTGGGCCGAGCCGTGGGCCGGGGCGGTCGGGCACGTGCAGGTCTTCGACCGCGCGGTGTCCGCGGCCGAGGCCGCCCGGATCAAGGCCCAGGGCGGCCCCGGCTTCCCCGCCACGGCGGACTGGCTGGTGTAGTTGTGCGGCGTCAGCGCTCCTCGCGGAAGTCGACGTGCCGGCCGGCGACCGGGTCGTACTTGCGGAGGGTGAGCCGGTCGGGGTCGTTGCGGCGGCTCTTGCGGGTGACGTAGGTGTAGCCCGTCCCGGCGGTGGAGCGGAGCTTGACGACGGGGCGCAGGTCGCTGGCGGCCATGGGGTCCTCCTCGTTCGCGGTGTTTCAGGAAACGGGAACCGTTTCCACCTTCGCCTCAACCGCCGGGTCGGCCTGGGCATTCCCGCCGGCCCGCAGCCGCCCGGCGCCGAGCACGGCGATGCCCGCCAGCGCGGCCAGCGCGCCGCAGACCGGCCACAGCAGGCCGGGCGCGTGGTCGTACAGCGCGGCGCCGAGCGGCGGGGCGAGCACGCTGCCGCTGATCGAGGCGCCGGCGTACAGGCTCTGGAAGCGGCCCTGGTAGCCCTCGGGCGCGCAGTCGGCGACGTACGCGGTGGCCGGGGTCTTGTAGAGGATCTCGCCGAGGGTGACCAGCAGCATCATGGCCGCGGCGGCGGCCACCGAGGCGGCTCCGGCCAGGACCGAGAAGCCGGCGCCGACGAGCAGCAGCCCGGTGCCGATGATCCGCAGCGGGGCGATCCGGCGCAGCGCGAGGGCGGCGGGGATCTCCAGGCAGAGGATCGCGCCGCCGTTGACGGCGAGCAGCGCGCCGTACACGCCGGTGGAGTGGCCGTGGTCGGCGAGGAAGACCGGCAGGGTGGAGTACTGCTGGCGGTAGGCGGTGTCGACCACGACGATCGCGGGCAGCAGCGCCAGCAGGGCCGGCCGGCGGCGCAGCATCGCCCACAGGCCCGGCCCGGGCCCGCCCGCCCGTTGCGGCCCGGCGGCGGGGGCGCGGCGCGGCGGGTCGGCGCCGAGCACGCGCGCGGCGTAGGCGGCGAACAGCAGGGTGCCGGCGCCGTCGAGGCGGAAGAGCAGCTCGTACGACCAGTGCGCGGCGATCAGCGCTCCGAGCAGCGGGCCGAGGGTGAATCCGGCGTTGGCGGCGAAGCGCATCACGGCCACGCCCTGGCGGCGGGCGCCGGGCGGCATGGCGACCGCGACCAGTGCGCTGTTGGCGGCGCGGGCCGCGCCGGCGGCGTACTGGGCGAGGGCGAGCAGCGCGGGCAGGACCGGGGTGGGCAGCTCGGGCAGCAGGAGCAGGCCGGCGCCGGAGAGTGCCGAGCCGGCCAGCAGGGTGCGCCGGTGGCCGTAGCGGTCGCCGAACCAGCCGCCGGTGAAGTTGCCCGCGACCAGGCCGATGCCGCCGATCCCGGCGATGGTGCCGGCGGTGGTGACCGGCAGTCCGCGTCCTTCGGTCAGGTAGACGAAGAGGTAGACGAAGGTGAAGGTCACCAGCATGTTGACGAAGCTGCCCGCCGACAGCAGCCAGACCGGCCGTGGCACGGTGCGCACCGCTTGCCCCCTGAGTAAGTTCCTTTGGGGAACTGACTATGCCAACCTGGTAGGACTGGGGTCAACAGGGATCCGAGACACACACCCCGGGGTGAGCGGATGGTCAGGCGGGGCGAGGCGGGTGACGCGGACTGCGCGATCGCCCGGGCGCTGGACGTGGTGGGCGACCCGTGGACGCTGCTGATCGTCCGCGACGCGGCGCGCGGGGTGAGCCGCTTCGACGGCTTCCAGGCCGAGCTGGGCCTGTCCCGCAAGGTGCTCGCCGAGCGCCTGCGGCTGCTGGTGGACGACGGGGTGCTGGTCCGCGAGCCGTACCAGGACCGGCCGGTGCGCCACGACTACCGGCTGACCGCCCGCGGCCGGGCGCTGCTGCCGGTGCTGGTGGCGCTGCAGGACTGGGGCGACACCTGGGTGCTGGGCGACGGGGAGGCGAGTGCCACCGCCGCCGAGGACTCCCGGGAGGCGGCCCGGGTGCACGCCCTGCGCAGCACCCGGCTGCCGGCGCTGGCCCTCGCGGACTCGACGGACCCGGGGGCGGCGCCCGGCGACCCGCTGGCGGCCGGGGCCTGGACCGTCCTGTACTGCTTCCCCGGCGCGTTCGTCCGCCCCGACGCGTACCCGCCGGGCTGGGGTGCGGTGCCGGGGGCGCCCGGCTGCACCCTGGAGGCGCGCACCTTCCGCGACCGGCTGGCCGAGTTCACCGCCGCCGGGGCGGCGGTGCGCGGGGTGTCCACCCAGCGCCCGGACGAGCAGCGGGCCTTCGCGGAGGCGGAGGGGCTGACCTTCCCGCTGCTCTCGGACACCGCGCTGGAGCTGACCGCGGCCCTGCGGCTGCCCACCCTGCGGGCGGCCGGCACCACCCGGCTGAAGCGGCTGACCCTGGTGGTCGACCCGGCGCGGGTGGTCCGCGAGGTGCTCTATCCGGTCACCGACGTGGAGGCGGGCGTGGCGGCTGCCCTGGCGGCCGTTCGGGTGGGAACCTCCGGGGAGGACCGGTAGCGACCGGAGCCGAGTTGACGGAGTGCCAGCTGACTGGTGGTGAAGTTGTGGAAGTTGGGGCTTTGTTGGTCGGAATACGCAGTGACGTGACCATGGCTGGTTATGATCGGAAGATCACACCGGAGCGGGGGCCGGGTGGGGATGTCCGGGGGTGAGCCATGCCCGTCGCCGGGTCCCGTGGGTCCGCGCATGCCGCGTCGAGCCACGGGAGAAGCGAGGGGTGTCCCCCATGTCCAGCCGCCACCGCACCACCGTCACCGTCAGCGGGGCCGTCGTCGGCGCCCTGCTGCTGAGCGCCTGCGGCATCGCCGGGGCCGGACAGGCCTCGCTGCACGACCAGCTGCCGGAGGCGGTCCGCAAGGCCGGCACGATCCGGGTCGGCGCCTCGTTCACCGCCGCGCCGGTGGTCTTCCGCACCCCCGACGGCAGGCCGGACGGCCTCGACCCCGACCTGGCCGCCGCCCTGGAGAAGGTGCTCGGCGTCCGCTTCGACTTCCAGGACGTCGGCCCGTTCGCCAACGTGCTGCCCGGCCTGCTGGGCGGCAAGTACGACATCGCGATGTCCGGCGTCACCGACACCCGCGAGCGCGAGCAGGGCGTGGACAAGGAGGGCAAGCAGGTCAACGAGGGCCTGGACTTCGTCGACTACTTCATGGCCGGCATCGGCATCGTGGTCCGCGAGGGCAACCCGGGCACCATCACCCGGATCGACGACCTGTGCGGCCACACCGTCGCGGTCAAGAAGGGCACCACCCATGACGACCTGGCCGGCCGCCAGGTCAAGGCCTGCGAGCACGGCTCGAAGCCGCTCAAGGTGATCCAGACCAACAGCGACAACGACGCCGTCGAGGCCGTGAAGTCCGGCCAGGCCGACGCCTACGTCACCGACTTCCCCAAGGCCGCCTACAGCGCCCAGACCGTGGGCGGCGGCAAGGTCCTCGACATCGGCGGCAACCAGCTCCAGCCGCGCCCGTACGGGATCGCGGTGCGCAAGAGCGACCGCGACCTGCGCGACGTCCTGGTCAAGGCGATGAACCAGCTGGTGATGGACGGCACCTACGACCAGATCCTGGCCAAGCGGGCGCTCACCGCCGGCGCGATCCAGAACTCGGTCGTCAACGGCGCCATCTGATCGGCGCGCGCCGGCCGGCGCCGGTCCGCCCGTCCGGCGTGCCCGACGGGCGGGGCGGCGAGCTGCTTCGTAGGCTCGGAGCATGTCCGATGCGCACGCGGCCCGCAGGGAACGGCTCAGGGAGTACTGCAGCGCCTCCGGGGTCGACGCGGCGCTGGTCACCCGCGCCGCCAACGTCCGCTACCTGACCGGCTGCCCGCCCTGCGGGGCGAGCCTGCTGGTCACCCGGGAGCGGGTGCTGCTGGCCGTCCCCGACGACCTGCCGCCCGACGACAGCGGCGAGCACCTGATCGCGGACGACGTCACCCGTCTGCCCGTCCCCGGCGAGCTCGACACCGCCGACGCGGTCGCCGAGCAGGCCGCCCGGCTGCGGGTGCGCGACCTGGCGGTCGAGGAGCACGACGTCACGGTGGCCCGGCACCGCTCGATCGCCGCGCTCGCCGAGGGCGTCCGGCTGACCGACCTGGACCGCGCGGTCGAACGGCTGCGGGTGGTCAAGGACGAGCACGAGATCGCCGACCTGCGGATCGCCGCCGAGATCGCCGACCAGGCGCTCGGCGAGCTGCTGGAGTCGATCCTGGTCGGCCGCACCGAGCGGCACCTGGCGATGGAGCTGGAGCGCCGGATGATCGACCACGGCGCTGACCGGGCCGCCTTCCCGGTCTCGGTCGGCACCGGCTCGCACAGCGGCCTGGAGCACCACCAGCCCACCGACCGGCGGGTCGAGGAGGGCGACTTCCTCACCGTGGTGCTCGGTGCCCAGTACCGCGGCTACGGCATCTCCACCGCCCGCACCTTCGTGATCGGCGCCGCCCCGGCGCCCTGGCAGGTCGAGCTGCACCGGCTGGTCTTCCGCGCCCAGCGGGCCGGCCGGGAGGCGCTCAGCCCGGGCGTGGAGCAGCACGTCCCGGACGACGCGGCGCGCTCGATCCTGCAGGCCGCCGGGCACGCCGAGCGCTCCGTCCACCCGCTGGGACACGGCATCGGCCTGGAGATCCGGGAGGCTCCGCGCCTCGGGCCCGCCGACATGGGTAAACTGGACAATCGCGTGCCGGTCACCGTCGGTCCAGGAGTCCATCTCCCGGGCCGGGGCGGCGTCCGGATCGAGGACACGCTCGTGGTGCGCCCCCTCGAAGAGGGCGGGCCCGAGCTGCTCACCATCACCACCAAGGAGCTCCTCGCCCTCTAGCCCACCCGGCGTGGGCGGTGGACGCAGTCCTTGGTTCCTTGACAGCTATACACAGGAGTTAGTGCGCCCGTGGCTTCCACGAACGATCTCAAGAACGGCATGGTCCTCAAGCTGGACGGCGGCAAGCTGTGGTCCGTCGTCGAGTTCCAGCACGTGAAGCCCGGCAAGGGCCCCGCCTTCGTGCGTACCAAGCTGAAGGAGGTCCTGACCGGCAAGGTTGTCGAGAAGACCTTCAACGCGGGCGTCAAGGTCGAGACCGCGAACGTCGACAAGCGGACCATGCAGTACTCGTACCGTGACGGCAACCAGTTCATTTTCATGGACATGGACACCTACGACCAGGTTCCGGTCGAGGAGACCGTTGTCGGCGACAACGCCAAGTACCTGCTCGAGGGCTTCGAGGCCCTGGTCGCGCAGAACGACGGCGTGCCGCTGTACGTCGAGCTCCCGGCCGCGGTCGAGCTGACCATCGCCGAGACCGAGCCGGGCCTGCAGGGCGACCGCTCCACCGGTGGCACCAAGCCGGCCACCCTGGAGACCGGTGCCGAGATCCAGGTCCCGCTCTTCGTCACCACCGGCGAGAAGGTCAAGGTCGACACCCGCGACGGCAGCTACCTCGGCCGGGTCAAGTAATCGTGGCCGCTGCTCGTAGCAAGGCCCGCACCCGGGCCTTCCAGATCCTGTTCGAGGCCGACCACCGCGGTGTGTCGCCCGAGCGGGTGCTCGCCGACTGGGTCGCCCGTTCGCGCGACCCCAAGCCGGACGAGGGTATTCCGCAGGTCGCCGAGTACACCATGCAGCTGATCGAGGGGTACTCGCAGTACGCCCGGACGATCGACGACCTGATCGCCACCTACGCGGTGGGCTGGACGCTCGACCGGATGCCGATCGCGGACCGCAACGTCCTGCGCCTCGGCACCTACGAGCTGATCTGGGAGGACTCCGTCCCGGACGCGGTCGTCCTGGACGAGGCCGTCGAGATCGCCAAGGAGTACTCCACGGACGAGTCGCCGGCCTTCGTGAACGGCCTGCTCGCCCGCTTCCTGGAGCTCAAGCCGACCATCCGTCGCGCCTGAGCAACCGCCTTCGAAGGCCGCCGGACCTGTCGGTCCGGCGGCCTTCGCGCGTACCCTACCCATGAGTAACGTCGATGGAGGGTGCGAGGGCGATGAGTGAGTTCGACCGGGGCATTGCACTGACCGCGCGGGGCGGGGGGCGGTACGAGGGCGAGCTGGGGGAGGGCTGGCGGATCGGCGGGGGCGTCAACGGCGGGCTGCTGCTGGCCTTCGCCGGGCACGCGCTCTCGCTCGCGGCCGGCCCGCACCGCGACCCGGTCTCGGTCAGCGGGTACTACCTCTCCGCCTCGGTGCCGGGCCCCGCCACCGTCGACACCGAGATCGTCCGCCGCGGCGGCTCGCTGACCACCGGCACCGCCGTGCTCCGCCAGGACGGCGAGGAGCGGCTGCGGGTCCTCGCCACCTACGGCGACCTGGACGCCTTCGAGGGCGAGGTGCGCACCACCGCGCAGCCGCCCGTGATGCCGCCGCCGGAGCAGTGCATCGGCGTCGAGCACGCCCCGAAGGAGATGATCGCCGAGGCGGCCCTGCTGGAGCGGTTCGACCTGCGGCTCGACCCGGCGGCCGTCGGCTGGGCGCTCGGGCAGCCGTCCAAGGAGGGCCGGATCCAGGGCTGGTTCCGGCTGGCGGACGGCCGCGACGCCGACCCGCTCTCGCTGCTGCTGGTCGCCGACGCCCTGCCGCCGGTCACCTTCGACCTCGGGCTGCCCGGCTGGGCGCCCACCGTCGAGCTGACCGTGCACGTCCGGTGCCGTCCGGCGGCGGGCTGGCTGCGGGTCGTCCACGCCACCCGCAACCTGGCCGGCGGCTACTTCGAGGAGGACGCCGAGGTCTGGGACGCGGACGGCCGGCTGGTCGCCCAGTCCCGTCAACTGGCCCGCGCGCCCAGGTAGTAGGGCGGCCGGAAAGCGGGTATCCCGCGTGCAGGGGTTCGATGCACGGGGGGACGGACGATGGGGTGGATCCTGCGCGTCCGCGGAGCGGCCGCGGCCGTGCTGCTGGCGCTGACCGCGGTCGGCTGCAGCGGGCAGGGGGCGACACCCGCCCCCACCGTGACCGTGACCGAGGTACTGCCGGTGGAGGTCCGGGTGACCGTCACGGCCGCGCCGGGCCCGTCGGCGACCGCGACCGCGTCCGCATCCGCGGCGGTCGGCTACCTGCCGGACCAGGAGGCCGTCCGGATCAGGGCGGGTGAGCTCGGCGTGCCGATGCCGGGCGGCGGCGCGGCGAGCTACCCGATCGGCGGCGAGGTCTGGTACCTGTGGGCCGCGCCGGACGGGCGGTTCTGCCACGGGACCAGCCCACCCGCTGTGGTGACCTGCGACGCGGCGCTCCCGGCCGCCGGAAGCGCCGGGGTGGCGTCCGTGCAGGGGCCGTTGCGCAACGGGAAGGGCTGGGTGACGCTGCTGGCCGCGGGCGGCGAGCGGGTCGCGACGGCCCGGTGCGGCCCGGTGGTGCTGCCGGTCGTGGAGCTCCCCGGCTTCGCCGGGCCGGGCGCGCGCTGGGCGCTCTACGCCGTCACCACGGACTGGGCCGTCCACGACCTGTGGGCCGAGGTGGTCCGGCCCGACGGCGGCCCGGCGTTCGACGGCCCGAGCGGCGGCGCCTGCCGGCCGTGACGGTGCGTGGTCGCATTCGGTTACAGGTCTGTGACACACGGTACGTGTGCGTCGGGTGGAGCGGGGGAGGACGGAGTCAGCACCACTCGCACCAGCGCCCCGGGAGCCACCGATGTCCAGCAGCCGCCGTCGGCAGATCCGTTGCAGCACCTCCGCCGTCCGCCGGTCGGAGGAGGCGTTCGTCACCGGCATCCTGACCAGCGCGGAGGACTTCGAGCTGGCCCGGCCCTGGCACCTGACCGACGCCGCGGACTTCGACGCCTACCTGCTGGACACGGCCGTGCTGCTGGCCGACGCGCTCCGGGTCTTCGGCACCGTGCAGGCCCGGATGTTCCACCCCGCGGACTTCGCGGACTTCTGCCTGCTGCACGGGCTGGACCCGGCCGAGTCCTCCGCCCGCGACCGGTACCTGGTCAACCCGGCACTGCAGACCCAGCTGCTCCCCTACCGCGGGGAGGAGCTGTCCGGCGACTTCCTGCCCCGGCTGGTCCGGGCCCGCGAGGGCGGTCTGACGCTGCGCCACGCGGATCTGCTGCTGGACGGCGCGCTGTGCGGTCCGGACGGCGCCGACCCCGAGGTGCGGATGCTGCACGACCGGGCGGCCGAGGTGTTCCGCCGGATGCTGGTCGGCGCGGGCTGCGGGGCGTACGAGCTGCGCTGCGTGGTGGAGGGCCCGGGCGGGCGGCTGGAGGCGCAGGCCCGGGTGCTGCACTGGGAGGACGGCGTGGTGCGGATCAACGACGAGGACCTGGACCTGGTCTGCGCGGTGCTCTGCGCCGGCCTGTACCGGGAGCTGCCCGGTGCGGCGCTGCTGCACGGCGTCCAGGGGTCGGCCGCCGCCTGCGGGGAGTACCGCCCGGTGGCCTGGGCGTGGCGCTCGACCGGCCTGGACTGGACGCCGGCCGCGCTGCAGCTGGACGAGATCGACGCCCGCCCCGGCTTCAGCCTGGGCACGGTGTGCTGAGCGCGGGAGCGACGGCGGGGCGCACGGCCACGGCCGGACGCCCCGCTGATTCGTTTCTTCAGAACGGCCGGGTCAGCCGGCGTCCTCCTCGCGCACCGCGCGGCGGGCATCCGGGTTGAGCACGCCCCAGCTGATCAGCTGCTCGGTCAGGATGGACGGCGACTGGTCGTAGATCACGGCCAGCGTGCGCAGGTCGTCCTGGCGGATGGAGAGCACCTTGCCGTTGTAGTCGCCGCGCTGGGACTGGATGGTCGCCGCGTAGCGCTGCAGCGGGCCGGCCTTCTCCGAGGGGACCTGGGTCAGTCTCTCCAGGTCGAGCACCAGGCGCGGCGGCGGCTCGGCCGCACCGCCGGGGGTGCCGCCGGGCAGCAGCTCCTGCACCGGGACGCCGTAGAACTCGGCCAGCTCCGCCAGGCGCTGCACGGTCACCGCACGGTCGCCGCGCTCGTACGAACCGACGACGACGGCCTTCCAGCGACCCTGGGACTTTTCCTCGACGCCGTGCAGGGAGAGCCCCTGCTGAGTGCGGATCGCCCGGAGCTTGGCCCCGAGCTGCTTCGCGTAGTCGCTGGACATTGATCTCCCCGGACGAGATTGCTTCATTGCTTCGCGTTCAGTGGCGAGCCCACGAGAACGTCCTTCGTAACTCACTGTGAGGTTACGTAGAGTGAGGGTGGGTCGTCAAGCCGAATGGGGCAGTCGTGCGAATGGGCCCCCATCAGCGCACTGCTACCATGGGCGAGGCTCCGGCTGCGGCCGGCGACCTTCCCAGACATCCTTTAAGACCCGTCCCGTGAGGCGGGGAAGGAGGTCCGCTTCGGCATGACCACACACGCATCAACGACGCCGCGTCCACCGCACCAGGTGCTGGACGCCACCGACGTCGCCCGGGTCGTCACCCGGATCGCGCACGAGATCGTCGAGCGCGCCAAGGGCGCGGAGGACGTCGTGCTGCTCGGCATCCACACCCGGGGCGTGCACCTCGCCCGCCGGCTGCGGGACAAGCTGAACCAGATCACCGGGCGCGAGATCCCGCTCGGCACCCTCGACATCACCATGTACCGGGACGACCTGCGGCTGAAGCCCGCGCGGGCCCTGGAGCACACCGAGATCCCGGCCGACGGGATCGACGGCAAGCTGGTGATCCTGGTCGACGACGTGCTGTTCTCCGGCCGCACCATCCGCGCCGCGCTCGACGCGCTCAGCGACATCGGCCGCCCGCGCGCCGTGCAGCTGGCCGTCCTGGTCGACCGCGGCCACCGCGAACTCCCGATCCGCGCCGACTACGTGGGCAAGAACCTGCCCACCTCGCTGCGCGAGGCCGTCCAGGTCCAGCTCGCCGAGAACGACGGCCGGGACGCCGTCCTGGTCGGCGACCGCGACTACGCCGCCCGATCCACCCAGGCGCTCGCCGCCGACCAGCACCTCCCGGAGTAATCGCGTGAAGCGCCACCTCGTCTCCACCGCCGACCTCACCCGTGACGACGCGCTGCTGATCCTGGACACCGCCGAGGAGCTGGCCCAGCTCTCCGGACGGGCCGTCAAGAAGCTGCCCACGCTGCGCGGCCGCACCGTCGTCAACCTCTTCTTCGAGGACTCGACCCGCACCAAGACCTCCTTCGAGGTCGCCGAGAAGCGGCTCAGCGCCGACGTCATCAACTTCTCCGCCAAGGGCTCCTCGGTCTCCAAGGGCGAGTCCCTCAAGGACACCGCGCTGACCCTGCAGGCGATGGGCGCCGACGCCGTGGTGATCCGTCACCATGCCTCCGGCGCGCCCGCCCGGCTCGCCCAGTCCGACTGGCTGCACGGCAGCGTGATCAACGCCGGCGACGGCACCCACGAGCACCCCACCCAGGCGCTGCTCGACGCCTTCACCATGCGCCGCCACCTCAACCCCGGTGCGGGCAAGGACCTGGCCGGGCGCCGGGTCACCATCGTCGGCGACATCCTGCACAGCCGGGTGGCCCGCTCCAACGTCCACCTGCTCAACACGCTCGGCGCCGAGGTCACCTTCGTCGCCCCGCCGACCCTGCTGCCGATCGGCATCGAGAACTGGCCCTGCCAGGTCAGCTACGACCTGGACGCGGTGCTGCCGAAGACCGACGCGCTGATGATGCTGCGGGTCCAGCAGGAGCGGATGAACGCGGCGTTCTTCCCGACCGCCCGCGAGTACACCCGCCGCTACGGCATGGACGGGATCCGGATGGCGCAGCTGCCCGAGCACGCCATCGTGATGCACCCCGGCCCGATGGTCCGCGGCATGGAGATCACCGCCGAGGTGGCCGACTCCCCGCGCTGCACCGTGGTCGAGCAGGTCGCCAACGGCGTCTCGATCCGGATGGCCGTCCTCTACCTCCTCCTCGGCGGGGCCACCCTCGCCGACGCACCTCGTACCACCGACTCCGCGGAGGCCGCGCAGTGACCACCTACCTGATCCGCAACGCCCAGATCCTCGGTGGCGCCGCGAAGGACATCCTGATCCGCGACGGCGTCTTCGCCGAGATCGGCGACAACCTGACCGCCGAGGCGGACATCGACATCGACGCGCACGGCCTGATCGCCCTGCCCGGCCTGGTCGACCTGCACACCCACCTGCGCGAGCCCGGCCGCGAGGACGCCGAGACCGTGCTGACCGGCACCCAGGCCGCCGCGATGGGCGGCTACACCGCCGTCCACGCGATGGCCAACACCTTCCCGGTCGCCGACACCGCCGGCGTGGTCGAGCAGGTCTGGCGCCTGGGCCAGGAGTCCGGCTACTGCGACGTCCAGCCGGTCGGCGCGGTCACCGTGGGCCTGGAGGGCAAGAAGCTCGCCGAGCTCGGCGCGATGCACGAGTCCGCCGCGGGCGTGCGGGTCTTCTCCGACGACGGCAAGTGCGTCGACGACGCGGTGATCATGCGCCGCGCCCTGGAGTACGTGAAGGCCTTCGACGGCGTCGTCGCCCAGCACGCCCAGGAGCCGCGCCTGACCGAGGGCGCCCAGATGAACGAGGGCCAGGTCTCCGGCGAGCTGGGCCTGGGCGGCTGGCCGGCCGTCGCCGAGGAGTCGATCATCGCGCGCGACGTGCTGCTCGCCGCGCACGTCGGCTCCCGGGTGCACATCTGCCACCTGTCCACGGCCGGCTCGGTCGAGATCGTCCGCTGGGCCAAGCAGAAGGGCTGGAACGTCACCGCCGAGGTGACCCCGCACCACCTGCTGCTCACCGACGAGCTGGTCCGCACCTACGACCCGGCGTACAAGGTCAACCCGCCGCTGCGCACCGCCGCCGACGTGGAGGCGCTGCGCGCCGCGCTGGCCGACGGCACCATCGACGCGGTCGCCACCGACCACGCGCCGCACCCGGCGGAGGACAAGGACTGCGAGTGGGCGGTCGCCGCGATGGGCATGGTCGGCCTGGAGACCGCGCTGTCGGTCGTCCAGCAGACCATGGTCGACACCGGCCTGCTGAACTGGGAGGGCGTTGCCGACCGGATGTCGCACCGCCCGGCCCGGATCGGCCGCCTCTCGGGTCACGGACGCCCGATCTCGGTGGGTGAGCCGGCCAACCTGGTGCTGTTCGATCCCGCGTACCGTGGTGCCGTGAACCCGGACACCTTCGCGACGCGCAGCCGCAACACCCCGTACAAGGGCATGGACCTCCCGGGACGGGTGCACGCCACCTTCCTGCGCGGCAGCGCCACCGTCCTGGCCGGCGAACTGGTCGAGCTGTGACGGGCCTGCTGGCCCAGGAGCAGGCGCAGGTCACCGACTGGCCGGGCTACATCGGCTGGTCGGTCGGGCTGCTGATCGTGATCGGCCTGGTGTACTGGCTGATGCGCCAGGGATGGAACTGGCGCCGCACCCAGCAGTCCGCGCTGCCGCCGCTGCCGGAGGCGCCCGCCGAGCTCGGCGGGGAGATCCTCACGGCGAACGGGCGCTACCACGGCACCACCACGGCGGGGAACTGGCTGGACCGGGTCGTCGCGCACGGCCTGGGCACCCGCAGCCTGGCCGAACCGACCCTCACCGAGCAGGGCCTGCTGGTCCGCCGCCCGGGTGATGTCGACCTGTGGATCCCGGCCGCGGCGCTGACCGCCGCGCGCCTCGACTCGGGAATCGCCGGAAAGGTCGTACCGTCCGGACTGCTGGTGGTCACCTGGGACCTCCGGGGAACGCGGCTGGACTCCGGGCTGAGGCTCGACCACGCCGAGGAGCACACCGCCTGGGTCGAGGCGGTCGATGCCCTGATCGAACGAACGAAGACGAAGAAGACGGAAGAGGCCGCACCATGACCGCACCTGCCCCCACCACTCAGAGCGCACGGCGGGCGCGTGTGCCCGCCGTGCTCGTCCTGGAGGACGGGCGGACCTTCCGCGGCCAGGCGTACGGCGCGATCGGCGAGACCTTCGGCGAGGCGGTCTTCAACACCGGCATGTCCGGCTACCAGGAGACCCTCACCGACCCCTCGTACCACCGCCAGGTGGTCGTGATGACCGCGCCGCAGATCGGCAACACCGGCTGGAACGACGAGGACGACGAGTCGCAGCAGATCTGGGTGGCCGGCTACGTGGTCCGCGACCCCGCCCGGGTCGCCTCCAACTGGCGCTCGGTCCGCTCGCTGGACGAGGAGCTGGAGCGTCAGGGCGTCGTCGGCATCAGCGGCATCGACACCCGCGCGCTCACCCGCCACCTGCGCGAGCGCGGTGCGATGCGGGTCGGCATCTTCTCCGGCGAGGCGCTGGGCGACCAGGCCGCGCTGCTGGCGAAGGTGCAGTCCGCGCCGGAGATGAAGGGCGCCGACCTGTGCGCCGAGGTGGCCACCACCTCCCCGTACGTGGTGCCCGCGATCGGTGAGAAGAAGTTCACCGTGGCCGCGCTGGACCTCGGCATCAAGGCGATGACCCCGCAGCGGATGGCCGAGCGCGGCATCGAGGTGCACGTCCTCCCGGCCAACTCGACCATCGAGGACGTCTACGCGGTCAACCCCGACGGCGTGTTCTTCTCCAACGGCCCGGGCGACCCGGCCACCGCCGACCACCAGGTCGAGGTGGCGAAGGGCGTCCTGGCGCGGAAGACCCCGTTCTTCGGCATCTGCTTCGGCAACCAGATCCTCGGCCGCGCGCTGGGCTTCGGCACCTACAAGCTCAAGTACGGCCACCGCGGCATCAACCAGCCGGTGCAGGACCGCACCACCGGCAAGGTCGAGGTCACCGCGCACAACCACGGCTTCGCCGTGAACGCACCGCTGGACAAGGTGAGCGACACCCCCTTCGGGCGGGTCGAGGTCTCCCACGTCTGCCTCAACGACGACGTGGTCGAGGGCCTGCAGGCGCTCGACGTCCCCGCCTTCAGCGTGCAGTACCACCCCGAAGCGGCAGCCGGCCCGCACGACGCCGCCTACCTCTTCGACCGCTTCGTGAGCCTTATGGAGGGCCAGCGTGCCTAAGCGCACCGACATCAAGTCCGTCCTGGTCATCGGCTCCGGCCCGATCGTCATCGGCCAGGCGGCGGAGTTCGACTACTCCGGCACCCAGGCCTGCCGCGTCCTCAAGGCCGAGGGCCTGCGGGTGATCCTGGTCAACTCCAACCCGGCCACGATCATGACCGACCCGGAGATCGCCGACGCCACCTACGTCGAGCCGATCACCCCGGAGTTCGTCGAGAAGATCATCGCCAAGGAGCGCCCCGACGCCCTGCTGCCGACCCTCGGCGGCCAGACCGCGCTGAACACCGCGATCTCGCTGCACAAGGCCGGGACGCTGGACAAGTACAACGTCGAGCTGATCGGCGCCGACGTCGAGGCGATCAACAAGGGCGAGGACCGCGAGCTCTTCAAGGGCGTGGTCGAGGCGGTCAACGCCAAGATCGGCTACGGCGAGTCCGCCCGCTCGGTGATCTGCCACTCGATGGAGGACGTCCTCGCCGGCGTCGACACCCTCGGCGGCTACCCGGTCGTCGTCCGCCCGTCCTTCACCATGGGCGGCGCCGGCTCCGGCTTCGCCCACGACGAGGAGGACCTGCGCCGGATCGCCGGCCAGGGCCTGGCCCTCTCGCCGACCACCGAGGTGCTCCTGGAGGAGTCCATCCTCGGCTGGAAGGAGTACGAGCTGGAGCTGATGCGCGACAAGCACGACAACGTCGTGGTCGTCTGCTCCATCGAGAACTTCGACCCGATGGGCGTGCACACCGGTGACTCGATCACCGTCGCCCCGTCGATGACCCTCACCGACCGCGAGTACCAGATCCTGCGCGACATCGGCATCGCGGTCATCCGCGAGGTCGGCGTGGACACCGGCGGCTGCAACATCCAGTTCGCGGTCAACCCCGAGGACGGCCGGGTCATCGTCATCGAGATGAACCCGCGCGTCTCCCGCTCCTCGGCGCTGGCCTCCAAGGCCACCGGCTTCCCGATCGCCAAGATCGCGGCCAAGCTGGCGGTCGGCTACACCCTGGACGAGATCCCGAACGACATCACCGAGCAGACCCCGGCCTCCTTCGAGCCGACGCTCGACTACGTGGTCGTCAAGGTCCCGCGGTTCGCCTTCGAGAAGTTCCCGTCGGCCGACGCCACCCTCACCACGACCATGAAGTCGGTCGGCGAGGCGATGGCGATGGGCCGCAGCTTCACCGAGGCGCTGCAGAAGGCGCTGCGCTCGCTGGAGAAGAAGGGCTCCCAGTTCTCCTGGGTCGGCCCCGTCGGCGACAAGGCCGAGCTGCTGGCCAAGGCGGTCGTCCCGACCGACGGCCGGATCAACACCGTGATGGACGCCATCCGGGCCGGCGCCACCCCCAAGGAGGTGTTCGACGCCACCCGGATCGACCCGTGGTTCGTCGACCAGCTCTTCCTGCTGGACGAGGTCGCCGGCGAGCTCGCCGCGGCCGAGAAGCTCGACCCCGAGCTGCTGCACCACGCCAAGCGGCACGGCTTCTCCGACCTGCAGATCGGCGAGATCCGCGGCCTGAAGCCCGACGTGGTCCGCGAGGTGCGGCACGCGCTGGGCATCCGCCCGGTCTTCAAGACCGTCGACACCTGCGCCGCCGAGTTCGCCGCCAGGACCCCGTACTTCTACTCGTCCTACGACGAGGAGTCCGAGGTCGCGCCGCGCACCAAGCCCGCCGTGATCATCCTGGGCTCCGGCCCGAACCGGATCGGCCAGGGCATCGAGTTCGACTACTCCTGCGTCCACGCGTCCTTCGCGCTGGCCGAGGCCGGGTACGAGACCGTGATGGTCAACTGCAACCCGGAGACCGTCTCCACCGACTACGACACCTCCGACCGGCTCTACTTCGAGCCGCTCACCCTGGAGGACGTGCTGGAGATCGTCCACGCCGAGCAGCTGGCCGGCCCGCTGGCCGGTGTGATCGTGCAGCTCGGCGGCCAGACCCCGCTGGGCCTGGCGCAGGCGCTCAAGGACAACGGCGTGCCGGTGGTCGGCACCTCGCCCGAGGCGATCCACCTCGCCGAGGAGCGCGGCGCCTTCGGCCGGGTGCTGCGCGATGCGGGCCTGCCCGCGCCCAAGCACGGCACCGCCTTCTCCTTCGAGGAGGCCAAGGCGATCGCCGACGAGATCGGCTACCCCGTGCTGGCCCGCCCCTCGTACGTGCTCGGCGGCCGCGGCATGGAGATCGTCTACGACGAGCCCTCGCTCGCCGACTACCTGCAGCGGCACGCCGGCCTGATCTCCGAGCACCCGGTGCTGATCGACCGCTTCCTCGACGACGCGGTGGAGATCGACGTCGACGCGCTCTACGACGGCGAGGAGCTCTACCTCGGCGGCGTGATGGAGCACATCGAGGAGGCCGGCATCCACTCCGGCGACTCGGCGTGCGCGCTGCCCCCGATCACCCTCGGCGGGTACGACATCAAGCGCCTGCGGACCGCCACCGAGGGCATCGCCAAGGGCGTCGGCGTGCGCGGCCTGATCAACATCCAGTTCGCGCTCTCCGGCGACATCCTGTACGTCCTGGAGGCCAACCCGCGCGCCTCCCGGACCGTGCCGTTCACCTCCAAGGCGACCGCCGTGCCGCTGGCCAAGGCCGCCGCCCGGATCTCGCTCGGCACCTCCATCGCCGACCTCCGCAAGGAGGGCCTGCTCCCGGCCGAGGGCGACGGCGGCACCCTGCCCGCCGACGCGCCGATCTCGGTCAAGGAGGCGGTCATGCCGTGGTCGCGCTTCCGCGACGTGCACGGCCGCGGCGTGGACACCGTGCTCGGCCCCGAGATGCGCTCCACCGGCGAGGTCATGGGCATCGACCGGGTCTTCGGCACCGCGTACGCCAAGTCGCAGGCCGGCGCCTACGGCGCGCTGCCCACCAAGGGCAAGGTCTTCGTCTCGGTCGCCAACCGCGACAAGCGCAACCTGGTCTTCCCGGCCCGCGCGCTGGTCGAGCTCGGCTTCGAGGTGCTGGCCACCGCCGGCACCGCCGAGGTCCTGCAGCGGGCCGGCATCCCCGCCACCGTGGTGCGCAAGCACAGCGAGGGCGAGGGCCCGAACGGCGAGAAGACCATCGTGCAGCTGATCCACGACGGCGCGATCGACCTGATCATCAACACCCCGTACGGCACCGGCAGCCGGGCGGACGGCTACGAGATCCGTACCGCCGCCGTCTCGCGCGGCGTGCCGTGCCTGACCACCGTCCAGGCGATGGGCGCCGCGGTCCAGGGCATCGACGCGCTGCTGCGCGGCGAGGTCGGGGTGATGTCGCTCCAGGAGCACGCGGCCCTGATCAACGCAGGCCGCAAGTAAGACCCAAGCAGTGGGGGGCACACCGCACCAGGGGTGCCCCCCACTTCCATGTCCACACTCGGGAAAGGGCGCCGTGTACAAGCTCCTGTTCGACCTGGTCTTCAAGAAGATGGACCCGGAGAAGGCCCACCACCTCGCCTTCTTCTGGATCCGGCTGGCCGCCTCGGTGCCGGGCCTGCGGCAGCTGGTGCGGCTGGTGCTCGCGCCGCGCGACCCCAAGCTGCGCACCGCCGCGCTCGGCCTCGACCTGCCCGGCCCGTTCGGGCTCGGCGCGGGCTTCGACAAGAACGGCATCGGGATCGACGGCCTGGCGATGCTCGGCTTCGACTTCGTCGAGATCGGCACCGTCACCGGTGAGCCGCAGCCCGGCAACCCGGCGCCGCGGCTGTTCCGCCTGGTCGAGGACCGGGCGCTGATCAACCGGATGGGCTTCAACAACCAGGGCTCGGCACGGGTCGCCGCGCGTCTCAAGGCGCGCCAGCACACCACCTCCACCCCGGTGGTCGGCATCAACATCGGCAAGACCAAGGTGGTGCCGGAGACCGAGGCCACCGAGGACTACCTGAAGTCCACCCGGGCGCTCGCCCCGTACGCCGACTACCTGGTGGTCAACGTCTCCTCGCCGAACACCCCCGGGCTGCGCAACCTGCAGGCCGTCCAGGTGCTCGGGCCGCTGCTGTGGGACGTCCGCAAGGCCGCCGACGAGGTCACCCACCACCACGTCCCGCTGCTGGTGAAGATCGCCCCCGACCTGGCGGACGAGGACATCGACGAGATCGCCGACATGGCCCTGCACCTGGGCCTGGACGGCATCATCGCCACCAACACCACGATCGGCCGGGACGGCCTGCTCGCCGACCCCGCGCGGATCGAGGAGATCGGCATGGGCGGCCTGTCCGGCGCCCCGCTGAAGGAGCGCTCGCTGGAGGTGCTCAAGCGCCTGCGCGCCCGCACCGAGGGCCGGCTGACCATCGTCTCGGTCGGCGGCATCGAGACCGCCGAGGACGCCTGGCAGCGGATCCTGCACGGCGCCGACCTGGTGCAGGGCTACAGCGCCTTCGTCTACCAGGGCCCGTTCTGGATGCGCCGGGTGCACAAGGGCCTCTCCGCGCGGCTGCGGGCCAGCGGCCACCCGACCATCGCCGACGCCGTCGGCACCGCCAAGAGCGTCTGACCCCCGCCGACTCCGGAAAGGAACCCCGTGACCACCCTCGCTCCCTTCGGCGCCCGCCTGCGTGCCGCCATGGACACCCGCGGCCCGCTCTGCGTCGGCATCGACCCGCACGCCTCGCTGCTGACCGCCTGGGGCCTGAACGACGACGTCCAGGGCCTGGAGACGTTCTCCCGCACGGTCGTCGAGGCGCTCGCCGACCGGGTCGCGGTGCTCAAGCCGCAGGCCGCCTTCTTCGAGCGCTTCGGCTCGAAGGGCATCGCGGTGCTGGAGAAGTCCGTCGCCGAGGCCCGCGAGGCCGGCGCGCTGGTGCTGATGGACGCCAAGCGCGGCGACATCGGCTCCACCATGGCCGCGTACGCCGAGACCTTCCTGGCGCCCGGCAGCCCGCTGTTCTCCGACGCCCTCACGGTCAGCCCGTACCTGGGCTTCGGCTCCCTGCAGCCCGCCCTGGACCTGGCCCGCGAGCAGGGCTGCGGCATCTTCGCGCTGGCGCTCACCTCCAACCCGGAGGGCCACGAGGTGCAGCGCGCCGTCGGCGCGGACGGGGAGAGCGTGGCGCAGGCCGTGCTGCGCCGGCTCGCGGCCGAGAACGCCGGCGCCGAGCCGCTCGGATCCTTCGGCGCGGTGGTCGGCGCGACCCTCGCCGAGGCCGGGGTGGACCTGGCGATCAACGGCCCGCTGCTGGCCCCCGGCGTGGGCGCCCAGGGCGCCACCGCGAAGGACCTGCCGCGGGTCTTCGGGGCCTCGGTGCGCAACGTCGTGCCCTCCGTCAGCCGTGACGTGCTGAAGCACGGACCGTCCGTGCAGGCACTTCGCGCGGCGGCCCAGGCATTCGTCGACGATGTGAGCACCGTCACAAACGCGTGAGAATGACCGCCGCCAGGCGGTGGATTTGCCCGGAAAGTCCTGGGTCGGCCCCTGCTGACCAGGACTTTTCGTGTTCTTTTCCTGACGTGGCGCCTCAAGTTGGGTAGTGTCCGGCGGTAGGTCGCCGAACGGCAGCGATTTCACGTCGCTGTCGCAGGTCAGAGCTCTGTCGGCGGCCGGGCACCACCAGTCATGGATCATCCCTTCCATCCACACCTGAGGTGAACGGCGTGGCTCTTCCGCCCCTTACTCCTGAACAGCGCGCCGCCGCGCTCGCCAAGGCCGCTGAGGCTCGGCGGAAGCGCGCCGACGTCAAGAACAAGCTCAAGCACTCGGGCGCTTCGCTGCACGACGTGATCAAGGCCGGCAAGGCCGACGACGAGGTCATCGGCAAGATGAAGGTCTCCGCCCTGCTGGAGTCCCTCCCGGGCGTCGGCAAGGTCCGCGCCAAGCAGATCATGGAGCGCCTGGGCATCTCCGAGAGCCGCCGCGTCCGCGGCCTCGGGACGAACCAGATCGCCGCTCTGGAGCGGGAGTTCGGCGCCGCCGCCTCCTGACCCCGGGCCGGTGTCTCCGGAACGTCCGCGATCCGGGATAATCGGTGCATGAGTGAGCGTCCGCGGCTGACCGTGCTCTCCGGCCCCTCGGGGGTCGGCAAGAGCACGGTCGTCGCTCATATGAGGAAGCAGTTCCCCGAGGTCTGGCTGTCGGTGTCGGCGACGACCCGCCACCCGCGGCCCGGCGAGAGGGACGGGGTCCAGTACCACTTCGTCGACAACGACCAGTTCGACAAGCTGGTCGCCAACGGCGAACTGCTGGAGTGGGCCGTCTTCGCCGGGAACCGGTACGGCACCCCGCGGCAGGCGGTGCTCGACAAGCTGGAGCGCGGCGAACCGGTGCTGCTGGAGATCGACCTCCAGGGCGCGCGCCAGGTGCGCGAGTCGATGCCCGACGCGCAGCTGGTCTTCCTGGCCCCGCCGAGCTGGGACGAGCTGGTCCGCCGGCTCACCGGCCGGGGCACCGAGCCGCAGCACGTGATCGACGAGCGGCTGGCGCAGGCGAAGGTGGAACTGGCGGCCGAGTCGGAGTTCGACACGACCCTTGTCAACACCTCGGTCGAGCAGGTAGCAGCCGAACTGCTAGCCTTGCTCGGTGTAGCCTGACCGGATCGGCTGTGCAAGCCGGTCCGACCGTCAGATTTTTCTCTCTTCGGAAGGTTTTCGCGTGTCCTCTTCGATGACCACGCCTGAGGGCATCATCAACCCGCCGATCGACGAGCTCCTCGAGGCCACCGACTCCAAGTACAGCCTCGTGATCTACGCGGCCAAGCGTGCCCGCCAGATCAACGCGTACTACTCGCAGCTCGGTGAGGGCCTGCTGGAGTACGTCGGCCCGCTGGTCGACACCCACGTGCACGAGAAGCCGCTGTCGATCGCGCTGCGCGAGATCAACGCCGGCCTGCTCACGGCGGAGGCCATCGAGGCCGCCTGAGCCTCGCAGTCGTCAAGGAGGGCCCGTCGGAGCTGCTGCTCCGGCGGGCCCTCCGCTGTGCTCCGGGCCACGTCGCCCGGGGTGTCTGAAGGGTCGTAAGGTGGGCGTCGGAACCGTCCCGGCCGTCTCGGAGGAGAACCGACCACCATGAGCGCCCCCCGCGTCGTCCTCGGTGTCAGCGGCGGCATCGCCGCGTACAAGGCCTGCGAGCTGCTGCGCCGGCTCACCGAGTCCGGGCACCAGGTCACCGTGGTGCCGACTGCCGCCGCGCTGCACTTCGTCGGCGAGGCCACCTGGGCCGCGCTCTCCGGGCGGCCCGCGGCGACCGAGACCTGGGAGAGCGTCCACGAGGTCCCGCACGTGCGGATCGGGCAGAACGCCGACCTGGTGGTGGTGGCTCCGGCGACCGCCGACCTGATGGCGAAGGCCGCCCACGGGATGGCCGACGACCTGCTCACCAACACCCTGCTGACCGCGCGCTGCCCGGTGCTGTTCGTGCCCGCGATGCACACCGAGATGTGGGAGCACCCCGCCACCCAGGAGAACGTCGCCACCCTGCGGCGGCGCGGCGCGATCGTGCTCGACCCGGCGGTGGGCCGGCTGACCGGCAAGGACACCGGCAAGGGGCGGCTGCCCGAGCCGTCCGAGATCTTCGAGGCCTGTCGCCGGGTGCTGGCCCGCGGTGGCCTGGAGCAGGACCTGGCCGGGCGCCACGTGGTGGTGTCGGCGGGCGGCACCCGCGAGCCGCTGGACCCGGTGCGCTTCCTGGGCAACCGCTCCTCCGGCAAGCAGGGCTACGCGCTGGCCGCGACCGCGGTGGCGCGCGGCGCCCGGGTGACCCTGCTCTCCGCCAACGTGGAGCTGCCCGCCCCGGCCGGCGCCGACGTGGTGCGGGTGTCGACCGCGCTGCAGCTGCGCGAGGCCGCGCTGAAGGCCGCCGTCGACGCCGACGTGGTGGTGATGGCGGCCGCGGTCGCCGACTTCCGGCCCGCCGAGTACGCCGGCGGGAAGATCAAGAAGGTGGACGGGGTGGATCCGGCGCCGGTCGCCCTGGTGCGCAACCCCGACATCCTGGCGGAGCTCTCCGCGCAGCGGCAGCGCGAGGGCCAGCTGGTCGTCGGCTTCGCCGCCGAGACCGACGACGTGCTGGCGAACGGGCGCGCGAAGCTCGCCCGCAAGGGGTGCGACCTGCTGGTGGTCAACGAGGTCGGCGAGTCGCGCGGCTTCGGCCTGGACACCAACGCGGCGGTCGTGCTGTCCACGGACGGGACGGAAGTCCACATCGCGGACGGCCCCAAGGAGGATCTGGCGGACGCCGTCTGGGACCAGGTGGCCGCCCGCTTGCCCTGAATTGCAGGGAAACGCGGGGTCGCACCGGGTGCCGAGGTGACGGTGTGACGCCGCGCTCATGGGTCGGGAGTGCCCGCGGCCGGTAGCTGACCGTTACACTCCAGGAATCAAGTCTTTCCGGATGCCGCGGTCCTCGTGCGCATTCAGTCAGCAGCCGCTGCAACCCCAGGGAGCGCTGTGTCTCGCCGCCTGTTCACCTCGGAGTCCGTCACCGAGGGGCACCCCGACAAGATCGCTGACCAGATCAGCGACACCATCCTGGACGCCCTCCTCAAGGAGGACCCGACCTCGCGCGTCGCCGTGGAGACGCTGATCACCACCGGCCTGGTCCACATCGCCGGTGAGGTCACCACCAAGGCCTACGCCCCGATCGCGCAGCTCGTCCGGGACAAGATCCTCGAGATCGGCTACGACTCGTCGAAGAAGGGCTTCGACGGCGCCTCCTGCGGCGTCTCGGTGTCCATCGGCTCGCAGTCGCCCGACATCGCGCAGGGTGTCGACACGGCGCACGAGCACCGGGTCGAGGGTGACGTCGAGGACGAGCTGGACCGTCAGGGCGCCGGCGACCAGGGTCTGATGTTCGGCTACGCCTGCGACGACACGCCCGAGCTGATGCCGCTGCCGATCACCCTCGCGCACCGCCTCTCGCGCCGCCTGACCGAGGTCCGCAAGAACGGGACCATCCCGTACCTGCGCCCCGACGGCAAGACCCAGGTCACCATCGAGTACGACGGCGACAAGGCCGTCCGCCTCGACACCGTGGTCGTCTCCTCGCAGCACGCCTCGGACATCGACCTCGACTCGCTGCTGACCCCCGACATCCGCGAGTTCGTCGTGGAGCCGGAGCTCAAGCGCCTGGAGGCCGACGGCATCAAGCTGGTCACCGAGGGCTACCGCCTGCTGGTCAACCCGACCGGCCGCTTCGAGATCGGCGGCCCGATGGGCGACGCCGGCCTCACCGGCCGCAAGATCATCATCGACACCTACGGCGGCATGGCCCGCCACGGTGGCGGCGCCTTCTCCGGCAAGGACCCGTCCAAGGTCGACCGCTCCGCCGCGTACGCGATGCGCTGGGTCGCCAAGAACATCGTCGCCGCGGGCCTCGCCAAGCGCGCCGAGGTGCAGGTCGCGTACGCGATCGGCAAGGCCGAGCCGGTGGGTCTGTTCGTCGAGACCTTCGGGACCGAGACCGCGCCGGTGCTGTCCATCCAGGCCGCCGTGACCAAGGTCTTCGACCTGCGTCCGGCCGCGATCATCCGCGACCTGGACCTGCTGCGGCCGATCTACTCGCAGACCGCCGCGTACGGCCACTTCGGCCGTGAGCTGCCGGACTTCACCTGGGAGCGGACCGACCGCGTCGAGGAGCTGAAGGCGGCCGTCGCCGCGCAGTAAGGGTTCGTTTCCAGGGGCGCGAGGAACGCAGTTCCTCGCGCCCCTGTGGTGTCCGTGGCCTGCGTTAAGGTGACCGGATGAGCAGCGCGGACGGGGCCGGGGAGCAGCTGGCGTTCATCCGGGAGACGGTGCGCAAGGCGAAGCCCCGCGCCGCCCGGGGGGTGCAGCTGGCGGAGCAGGCGCCGGTGGCGCGGGTCCTGGTGGACAAGGGCGTGCTCAGCCTCGACCAGTTCTTCGACTACGCGGTGCCCGCGGCGATGGCGGACGACGCCCGCCCCGGTGCCCGGGTGCGGGTGCGCTTCGGCGGCCGGGTCGGCGCGCACGGCCGGCGCGAGGGCGGGGCGCTGCACGACGGCTTCATCGTCGAGCGCCGGGACACCTCCGACTACAACGGGCCGCTGGCCCCGCTCGCCCGGGTGCTCTCGCCGGAGCAGGTGCTGACCCCGGCGCTGCTGCGGCTGTGCCGGGCGGTTGCCGACCGCTACGCCGGGTCGCTGGCGGACGTCCTGCAGCTCGCCGTCCCGCCGCGCCACGCCGGCGCCGAGGCGGAGCCGTCGCCGCGTCCGCTGCCGCCGCCCGCCGCGCCGGAGCCCGGCGGCTGGGCGCGCTACGGGCACGGCCCGGCATACCTCGCCTCGCTGGCCGCCGGGCACGCCCCGCGCGCGGTCTGGACGGCGCTGCCCGGCCCCGGCTGGCCGGAGGAGATCGCGCGGGCGGTGGCGGCGACCCTGGCGTCCGGGCGCGGCGCGCTGGTGGTGCTGCCGGACGGGCGGTCGGTGGCGCGGGTGGACGCGGCGCTGAACGCGCTGCTCGGCGAGGGCCGGCACGTGGTGCTGGCGGCCGACGCCGGCCCGCAGGAGCGGTACCGGCGGTGGCTGGCGGTCAGCCGGGGCTCGGTGCACGCGGCGATCGGCACCCGGGCGGCGATGTTCGCGCCGGTCCGCAGCCTCGGCCTGGTCGTGGTGTGGTCGGACGGCGACTCCAGCCACAGCGACCCCAACGCCCCCCACCCGCACGTCCGCGAGGTCGCGCTGCTGCGCGCCGCCGAGGAGGGCGCGGGCGCGCTGATCGGCGGGCTGTCGACCACGGTGGAGGCGGCCCAGCTGGTCCGTACGGGCTGGGCCCGGCCGCTGGCCGCCGAGCGGGCGACCGTCCGCGAACTGGCGCCCCGGGTCCGCACGGTGACCGACCTCGACCAGGGCCGGGACGCCGCCGCGCAGGCCGCCCGACTGCCGTCCGTGGCGTGGGAGACCGCCCGCGACGCGCTGACCCGCGGGCCGGTGCTGATCCAGGTGCCCCGGCGCGGGTACGTGCCGAGCCTGGCGTGCGGCCGCTGCCGCACGCCCGTCCGGTGCCGGCGCTGCGGCGGGCCGCTGCAGGCGGGCGGCGCGGACGAGCCGCTGGCGTGCGCGTGGTGCGGCGAGGCGGAGGGCGACTGGCACTGCGTGGAGTGCGGGTCGTTCCGGCTGCGGGCGCAGGTGGTCGGCGCCCGGCGGACCGCGGAGGAGCTCGGGCGGGCCTTCCCCCGGGTGCCGGTCCGCACCTCCGGACGGGAGTCGGTGCTCTCCTCGGTGCCCGACACGCCGGCGCTGGTGATCTCCACCCCGGGCGCCGAGCCGGTCGCCGAGGGCGCCGGGTACGCGGCGGCGCTGCTGCTGGACGGCTGGGCGCTGCTCAACCGGCCCGACCTGCGGGCCGGCGAGGAGGCGCTGCGGCGCTGGCTGACCGCCGCGGCGCTGGTCCGGCCGGCGGGGGAGGGCGGCACGGTGGTGGTGGTCGCGGAGCCGACGGCGCGCGCGGTGCAGGCGCTGGTCCGCTGGGACCCGGCCGGGCACGCCGGGCTGGAGCTCGACGAGCGGGAGCAGCTGCACTTCCCGCCGGTCTCCCGGATGGCCTCGGTGACCGGCGCCCCGCAGGCGGTCGCCGACCTGCTGGGCCTGGTCCGGCTGCCGGACGGCGCGGACGTCCTCGGCCCGGTCCCGGCCGCCGGCCCCGCCCGCGGCGAGGAGCTGGAGCGCGCCCTGCTGCGGGTCGCCCCCGGCCAGGGCGCCGCGCTGGCCTCGGCCCTGAAGGCCGCCCAGATCGCCCGCCTCGCCCTGCGCACCGCCGACCCGGTCCGCATCCGGATCGACCCGCTCGACATCGGCTGACGCCCGGGGCCCGGTGCCCCGGCAGCGGTCGCGCGGCGTGGTCCGGAGGACAGGCCCGGCGGTCCGTCAGGAGGTGTCCGCGGCGAGCGGCGCGAGGGTTTCGTAGTCCCAGGTGAGCTCGCCCGAGCGCAGGTCGGCGAGGACGCCGTCGAGCCACGCGAGTTCGGCCACCAGCACCGCCCGGCGGTACTCGTCCTCCAGCACGGTGACCCGCGGGAGCGGGAACTGCTCGCCGGCGGCGGTGAGCCGGTCGAGCGCTTCGCGGACCGTCGCGGCGCGCCGGGCCAGGACCTGCTCCGCCTCCTGCGGCAGCAGCATCATCGTGAAGGAGAGCGCCGCCGGGAACTCCGGGTACTCGGCCCTGGGTGCGGCGAGCATGTCCTGCAGCCACTCCCGGTTGGCGGCCCGGCCCGCGTCCGTCAGCTCGTAGACCGTCCGCTCCGGGTACTGCTGGTCCCGCCCCGTCTCGCGGACCGCGATCAGCCCGGCTTCGAGCAGCCGGTCGATCGTCCGGTACAGGCTCGCCCGCTGGCTGACGTTGACGACCTGGTCCTTGCCCCACTGCTTGATCAGCCGCTGGATCCCGTACGGGTGCAGCGGCCGCATGTGGAGCAGCGACAGGACGGTGAGCGCAAGGGGGGAACTCCGCATGTCCGGATTCTAGTGCGGGGTGATCAAGGGTGAACTAGTTGACATGAGACTAGTTGCATTGCAACTATGAAGTCATGACGACAGTACCTCCAGGAGAAGGTGAACCGAGATGACCGAGACCCGTACCGCGATCGTCGTGGGCGGAGGCATCGCCGGTCCGGTGGCGGCGCTCGCGCTGCGCCGGGCCGGGATCGAGGCCACCGTGTACGAGTCCCACGCCGACACCGCCGACGGTGTCGGCGCCGCGCTGAGCGTGGCCCCCAACGGGCGGGCCGCGCTGGACCTGGTCGGCCTGGGCCGGGTCGGCGAGCCGATGAACGCGATCGTGCTGCAGAACCACCGGGGCCGCACCGTCGCCGAGATCCGCCAGCCCATGCAGTTCAGCTGGCGGGCCGACCTCTACCGCCGCCTCCACGACCTGGCCGCCGCCGCGGGCATCCAGGTCCGGTACGGGCGGCGGCTGGTCGACGTCGAGGAGGGCCCCACCGGCATCCGCGCCGTCTTCGCGGACGGCAGTGTCAGCGCGGAGGCCGACGTCCTGATCGGGGCGGACGGCATCCGGTCCACCGTGCGCCGGCTGATCGACCCGGCCGCGCCGCGGCCCCGCTACTCGGGCCTGCTCGGGTTCGGCGCGCGGGTCGAGGGCGCCGAGCTGCCGGCCACCGGTGACCGGATGTACATGGCCTTCGGCAGCCGCGCTTTCCTCGGCTGGCAGTCCTTCCCGGACGGCAGCGCTGCCTGGTTCGTCAACCTGCCGCATCCGTACGCCGATTGGGAGGAGATCCGGCGGACCTCCGGCGAGGAGTGGATGCGGCGGCTGGCCGCCGTCTTCGAGGGGGACGACCTGCCCGCGCGGGAGCTGCTGCGGCTCACCGCGCCCGGAGATCTGGTCGTCGCGGGGCCGATGGAGGACCTTCCGCACGTCCCGCGCTGGCATCGCGGCCGGATGGTGCTGGTCGGCGACTCCGTGCACGCCACCTCGCCCAGCTCCGGCCAGGGCGCCTCGCTCGCCGCCGAGAGTGCGGTCGAACTCGCCCGCGCGCTGCGGGACCTTCCGCACTCCCGGGCCTTCGCCGCCTACGAGCGCACCCGCCGGGCCCGGGTGGAGAAGATCATTGCGGAGGGCCACCGCACCAACAGCGGCAAGGTCGCGGGTCCGGTCGGCCGGGTGGTCCGCGACGCGGTGCTCCCGCTGGTCGCGCGCCTGGAGACCCCGGCGCGTACGGCCTGGAGGTACGGCCACCGGATCGACTGGGAGGCCCCCGTCGAGGACGCCCGGGCGGGAGCCGGCGCCGGGTGAGGTCTGGACCACTCGGGGTGGGGTGGTCGAGACTGCGGGGATGGGTGGTCGGGGAGCGGGGAGCGGGATCGAGTCGCACGACCTGGAGGTGCCGGACCCGGTGCTGCTGCCGTTCGCGGTGGGGTCGTTCGACTCGATCGGGCCCCTGTCGCGGGCGGATTTCCCGCATCGGCACACGTTCTACGAGGTGGCGTATGTCAGTCGGGGCAGCGGGGTGCACACCGTGGACCTGGTGGAGTACCCGCTGCGGCCGCCGAACCTGTACGTGATCGCGCCGGGGCAGGTGCACCACTGGGCGGGCGCGGGCGGGGTGGGCGGGTGGGTGCTGCTGTTCACCGAGGACTTCCTGCTGCGGTACCCGGAGGACGTGGGGCTGCTGCGCCGGCTGGTGGCGAGCCAGGGCGGGCGGACGGCGCTGGAGGGGCTGCTGGCGGAGGTGGCGGAGGAGTACCGGGGCGCGGGGCCGGGACGGCTCGGGGTGCTGCAGGCGCTGGTGCACGTGCTGCTGGTGCGGGCGGTGCGCGGGGTGGAGGCGCGGGCGCGGGAGCGGGTCGGTCCGGGCGGGCGGGCGGCGGTGCTGGCGGGGCGGTTCGAGCGGCTGGTGGGCGGGGCGCTCAGGCCGGAGTGGACGGTGGAGTCGGCGGCGCGGGAGCTGGGGGTCTCGGCGGGGCACCTGCACGGCGCGGTGAAGGAGTGGACCGGGCGGACGCCGGCGCAGCTGATCCGGGGGCGGCGGATCCTGGAGGCGAAGCGGCTGCTGGCGGCGACCGGGCTGACGGTGCGCCAGGTGGGCGCGGTGGTGGGGTTCGAGGACCCGGCGTACTTCTGCCGGTTCTTCCGGCGGGAGGTGGGGCGCACGCCGGGGGAGTACCGGGCGGAGGTGGGTGGAGGAATGCACCACGAGGGGGCAGCTGAGTCCATCGACCGGGCCGGGGGGCGGCCGTAGCGTCGTCGGTGTCGTGCACATGGCGCCGAGGTGCACGGCATCCCCCACACCCCCACTCTTCGAGCGGAAGGACCCACCTGCCGTGACCCCTTCGTCCCACGACCCGGTACCCGGGCCGCAGTTGAGCCGCAAGAGCCTGCTGAAGGCGGCCGCGCTGGCCGGCGCGGCACCGCTGCTGCTGGGCGCCGGCACCGCGCTGGCCCGCGACACCGCCGGCGCACCCGAGCTCACCCCGGAGTGCCACGACGGCGACGCGCCGACCATCGAGCAGACCGAGGGCCCGTACTTCAAGCCCGGTTCGCCGCTGCGCACCAACCTGGCGGTGCCCGGCACCCGCGGTACCCCGCTGACCGTCACCGGCTACGTGTTCGGCCGGGCCTGCCGGCCGATCCCCGGGGTGCTGCTGGACTTCTGGCAGGCGGACACCGACGGCGCGTACGACAACACCGGGTACACCATGCGCGGTCACCAGTTCAGCGACGCGCAGGGTGCGTTCACGCTCACCGCGATCGTGCCCGGGCTGTACCCGGGGCGGACCCGGCACATCCACGTGAAGCTGCAGGCGCCCGGGCGCCCGGTGCTCACCACCCAGCTGTACTTCCCCGGTGAGCCGCGCAACTCCACCGACACCATCTTCGACCCGCGGCTGGTGATGACGGTCCGGCAGAACGGGCCGGGCCGGGAGGCGAGCTTCGACTTCGTCCTGGACGTGCCGCAGTCGCCGAGCCCGAGCCCGACGGCGACCGGGTCGCCGACCGCCTCGCCCTCGCCCTCGCCCACCGTGTCCGGCGGCACCTGGCGGGTCGGGGCGAGCTACCGGGCCGGCGACGTGGTGACGTACAACGGGGTCGCCTACCGCTGCATCCAGGCGCACACCGCGTACGCCGGGTGGGAGCCGCCGAACGTCCCGGCGCTGTGGGCCCGGATCTGAGCACGGCCGGGTCGTAGGGCGCCCCGGCGCGGAGCGCGGCGGCGTCAGCGGGCGAGGTGGACCGGGGTCTGCGGGGCCAGGCCGCCCTGGCGGGCCTGCGGGACGGAGCGGGAGAGCGCCGGGGCGGCCTGCGCGGTCGTCTCCTCGCGGGGCTGCGGCATGACCGGCTCGTCGCGGGGCGCGCCGGGCGCCGGAACGGTTCCGGGCGGCAGCAGGTCGCCGCTCGGCCGGCGCATGCCGTACCGCCGGTGCACGGCCTGCTTGGTGACGCCGAGCGCCGAGCCGACCGAGTCCCAGGAGAAGCCGAGCGCGCGGTCGAACTCGACCGCCGCGGCGACCAGCGTCTCGACGCTCTCGCGCAGCTCCTGGGCCAGCCGGACGGTCGGCGCCGGCGCCCGCCCGTACACCACGAAACCGGCGGAGGTGCTGGGCCGGCGCGGGCGGTAGACGTTGCCCAGCTGCGCGGTGAGCGTGCGCAGGGCGTCGACCTGGCGCCGGACCCGCTCGATGTCCCGCACCAGCAGGTGCAGGCTCGCCCGGGCCCGGGCGTCGTGGTTCATCTGTTCGGCCATGGCCTGGTTGCCACCTCTCCTTCGGATCGGCTGAGGTCAATTCCACTTGACCAACGTCCGAGAGCCCGGCTGGTCACGGCGAGCGGGGAGTCGGGATATGCCAGAACCCGGGCCGAGCGGGCGGGCGGGATTGCATAGACTGCCTGATGATCGCCCGTCGGCGGTCCGTCCGCCCGACCCCGCACCGACAGGAGCCCAGGCCATGGCCGTCCAGCCGATCAGGATCTTCGGCGACCCCGTGCTCCGGGCCACGGCCAAGCCCGTCACCACCTTCGACAAGGAGCTGCGGCGGCTGGTCAAGGACCTCACCGACACCATGCTGGAAGCCCCGGGCGCCGGCCTCGCCGCGCCCCAACTCGGCGTTTCGCTGCGGGTGTTCACGTACAACGTGGACGGCGTCGTCGGTCACCTGATCAACCCGGACCTGTCGCTCAGCGACGAGGAGCAGGACGGCCCCGAGGGCTGCCTGTCGCTGCCGGGCCTCAGCTTCGACACCAAGCGCGCGTACGGCGTGGTGGCCAAGGGCTTCAACATGCACGGCGACCCGGTGGAGATCGAGGGGACGCAGCTGCTCTCCCGCTGCATCCAGCACGAGACCGACCACCTGGACGGGATCATCTTCATCGACCGGCTGGACCGGGAGACGCGCAAGGCCGCGCTCAAGGCGATCCGGGACGCGGAGTGGGGCGACGGCCCCGCGCCGACGGTCCGGATCTCGCCGCACTCCACCTTCGGCTCCGCCCGCTGACCCCGCGGGCCCCGGCCCGCCGACCGAACCCAGCAGTTCACGAAAGGCACCGTCTTGCGCCTCGTCTTCGCCGGCACCCCCGAGGTCGCCGTCCCCGCCCTCGACGCCCTGCTGGCCTCCGACAAGCACGAGGTCGTGGCGGTGGTCACCCGCCCCGACGGGACCGCCGGGCGCGGCCGCAAGCTGGTCGCCAGCCCGGTCGCCCAGCGCGCCGAGGAGGCCGGCATCGAGGTGCTGAAGCCCGCGAAGCCGAGCGACCCGGAGTTCCTCGCCCGGCTGACCGAGCTCGCCCCGGACTGCTGCCCGGTGGTCGCGTACGGCGCGCTGCTGCGCCCTGGCGCGCTGGAGATCCCCAAGCACGGCTGGGTGAACCTGCACTTCTCGCTGCTGCCCGCGTGGCGCGGCGCCGCCCCGGTGCAGCACGCCGTGCTGGCCGGCGACGAGGTCACCGGCGCCTCGACCTTCCTGATCGAGCAGGGCCTGGACTCCGGCCCGGTCTTCGGCGTGGTCACCGAGGAGATCCGCGCCACCGACACCAGCGGCGACCTGCTGACCCGTCTCTCCCACTCGGGCGCGCGGCTGCTCGCGGCCACCATGGACGGGATCGCCGACGGCTCGCTGCACGCCGTGCCGCAGCCGCTCGACGGCGTCACCCTGGCGCCCAAGATCAACCCGGAGGACGCCCGGATCGAGTGGACCCACCCCGCGCTGCGGGTGGACCGCCTGGTGCGCGGCTGCGCCCCCGCACCCGGCGCGTGGACCGTCTTCCGCGGCGAGCGCCTCAAGGTCTCCGGCCCGGTGGCCCTGCACCCCGGCGCGGCCGAGCTGGCGCCCGGCGAGCTGGCGGTCGGCAAGAACAGCGTGCGGGTCGGCACCGGCAGCCACGAGATCGAGCTGGGCGAGGTGCAGCCGCAGGGCAAGAAGCCGATGCGCGCGGCAGACTGGGCCCGTGGGGTCCGGATCGAGTCCGGTGAGCGGCTCGGGGAGTGACCCCCGCCGAAGCTTTAGAGTTCTTGGTACCGACTGATTCCGCCAGCACCTTTCCGAGGCACCCCGTGAGCACCCCCTCCGGCGCCAAGCGCGCCCCCCGCCCGCACCGCCGTCCCAAGAAGGACCCGGCCCGCACCGTCGCGTTCCGCGCGCTGCGCGCCGTCGACGAGCGCGACGCGTACGCCAACCTGATCCTGCCCTCGCTGCTGCGCGAGGCGGAGCAGAAGGGCATGGACCGGCGCGACGCCGCCCTCGCCACCGAGCTGGTCTACGGCACGCTGCGCCTGCAGGGCACCTACGACGCGATCATCGCGGCCTGCATCGACCGGCCGCTGCGCGAGGTCGACCCGCCGGTGCTGGACGTGCTCTCGCTCGGCGCCCACCAGCTGCTCGCCACCCGCATCCCCACCCACGCGGCCGTCTCGGCCACCGTCGAACTGGCCCGCGCGGTGCTCGGCGACGGCCGGGCCAAGTTCGTCAACGCGGTACTGCGCAAGATCAGCGCCCAGGACCTGGACACCTGGGTCGAGCAGGTCGCCCCGCCGTACGACGAGGACGCCGAGGACCACCTCGCGGTCGTCCACTCCCACCCGCGCTGGGTGGTCTCCTCGCTGTGGGACTCGCTCGGCCGCTGGCAGCCGGACGCCTCCGGGCGCACCGCGATGGAGCAGCTGCTGCACGCCGACAACGAGCGGCCCGAGGTCACCCTGGTCGCCCGCCCCGGCCGCTCCACCGTGGACGAGCTGCGCGAGGCGCTGCCCGAGGCCGAGGACGGCCGCTGGTCGCCGTACGCGCTGCGGCTCGCCGAGGGCGGCGACCCGGCCGGGCTGGAGGCCGTCCGGGAGAACCGGGCCGGCGTCCAGGACGAGGGCAGCCAGCTGGTCGCCCTCGCCCTCGCCGCCGCACCGCTGGACGGGCCGGACCAGGTCTGGCTCGACGGCTGCGCCGGCCCCGGCGGCAAGGCCGCGCTGCTCGCCGCGCTGGCCGCCGAGCGCGGCGCCGCCCTGGTCGCCTCCGAGAAGCAGCCCCACCGGGCCCGCCTGGTCGCCCGTGCGCTGGCCGGCAACCCCGGCCCGTACACCGTGATCGCGGCGGACGGCACCAAGCGCGCCTGGCGCGAGGGCGCCTTCGACCGGGTGCTGGTCGACGTGCCCTGCTCCGGCCTCGGCGCGCTGCGCCGCCGCCCGGAGGCGCGCTGGCGCCGCCGGCCCGAGGACATCGCCGGCTTCGGCCCGCTCCAGCGCGACCTGCTGCGGGGCGCGATCGCCGCGACCCGGATCGGCGGCGTGGTCGGCTACGCCACCTGCTCGCCGCACCTGGCCGAGACCCGCGCCGTGGTGGACGACGTGCTGCGCGGCGAGCCGGGCGTGGAGTGGATCGACGCCCGTCCGCTGCTGCCCGGCCTGCCCGCGCTCGGCGAGGGCCCGGACGTGCAGCTGTGGCCGCACCTGCACGGCACCGACGCGATGTACCTGGCCCTGCTGCGCCGCACCGGCTGAGGCCGGACGGCCGACCGGAGCTACCGGGAGGTCTCCGGACAGGGTGCCCGGCGAGGACCGGTGGAGCTCGAAGAGGACGTCGAGGTCGTGGCCGAGGTACGGCTCCGCGAGCCGGGGCCACCGCCGCCTCCCACTGCTCGGGGTCCTCCGGGTCGTGGGTGCTGCAGTGCGGCAGCTCCGCCAGGAACCGCTCCACCGGGGCCCGGCGCTGCGGCCCGGTCTCCGGCAGCAGCCGGAAGGCGGTCGTGTCGAGGAAGCCGCGGGACCGGCTCAGGTTCCGGGGAGGATGCGGCGCGTCTCGTAGGCCCACATCGCGATCTCGACCCGGTTGCGGGCGCCGAGTTTGGCCATCAGGCTGGCCAGATGCGTCTTCACCGTGCTGAGGCTGATGTGCAGCGCATCGGCGATCTCGGTGTTGGTCAGCCCGCGGGCGACGGCGAGGAGCACCTGCTCCTCGCGGGCGGTGACGGGGGAGACCGGCTGGGCCGCGGGCCGGCCGGCGGGCAGGTCGGCGAACGCCTGGAGCAGCCGGACGGTGACGCTGGGCGCGATGAGCGCCTCACCGTCGGACGCCGACCGTACGGCCTGTGCCAGAAGGTCCGGTCCCGTGTCCTTGAGGAGGAATCCGCGGGCGCCGGCCCGCAGCGAGCCGTAGACGTACTCGTCGAGGTCGAACGTGGTGATGACGACCACGGTCAGCGGGTCGGCGACCCCCGGGCCGGCGATCAGCCGGGTGGCCTCGAGCCCGTCGAGCACGGGCATGCGGATGTCGAACAGGCAGACGTCGGGGCGCAGTTCGCGGGCCAGGCGGACCGCTTCGCGTCCGTCGGCGGCCTCGCCGACCACCTCGATGCCGGGCTGGGCGTTCAGCATGATCCGCAACCCGGTGCGGATGATCGTCTGGTCGTCAGCGACGAGGACGCGAATGGACACCGCTCTCGCTCCTCGCTCTCGGCAGTTCGGCGTCGACCTGCCAGCCCCGGTCGGTACCCGGGCCGGCTCGTAGTGTGCCGCCGAGCAGGGTCGCGCGCTCGCGCAGTCCGGTAAGTCCGTATCCGTCGCGACCCCGGCCGGTGCGCCGGCCGTTGTCGCGCACGCTCACCCGTACGGTGTGCCGTTCCGCGGCGACCCGGACGACGAGCTCGGTCGCGTCGACCGCATGGCGCAGCGCGTTGGTCACCGACTCCTGCACGATCCGGTAGACGGCCGCGTCCACGGCCGGGGGCAGCGCGTCCAGTTCGCCGTCGAGCCCCAGGTCGACCCTGAGGCGACCACCCGGGGTGCGCACCAGGCGCTCCAGGTCCGCGACACCGGCAGGCGGCGCCAGCTCGGCGCCGACCCCGCGGTCGCGCAGCGCGGCGACCATGGCGCGCATTTCCTCCAGCGTGCGTGCCCCTTCCTCCTCGACCCCCTCCAGCGCCTCGACGGCGGCGGACGGGTCGGTGCCCGCGAGCACCCGGCCCGCCTGGGCGATGATCACCATGGCCGACACGTGGTGGGCCACCGTGTCGTGCAGTTCCCGGGCGAGCTGCTCGCGCTCGCGGGAGCGCACCTGCTCCAACTGCCGCTCGCGAGCGGTCCCCCGGAGCCGCACGGCAGCCCCGACCGCGCCGGGCAGCAGCAGGAAGACGTAGCCCCCGACCTTGTCGACGACCGAGGTGTCGTCCGCGGCGACACACAGCGCGCCGACCGCGAGGACCATCGCGCCGCCCAGCACGATCTCCCGCCCCGATCCCCACCGGGGCAGCGCGTACACCAGCACGAGCACGACCATGCCGGTGTACAGACCGACGGGCTCGCGCGGTGCGGCGACGAGCGAGGCCACCGTCAGCAGGGTCACCGTGCCGAACGCCAGCGTCACGGTCGCCAGCGGGCGGGTCCGGCGCCACAGGGGCAGCAGGCACAGCCAGACGGCGAGCACCACCGCCACCGGCCGCCACACGACGTTCTCGCGCAGGGTGGCCTCCAGCGCCACAGCGGCAAGGCCCGCGGCGAGCAGCGCCCAGTCCCGCCGCACCCGGGCGGGCGGGTCGGGCGGCCGGGGTTCGGTCCACAGGGTTCGCAGGTCGTCTCGCAGCACGTACTCAGCCTAGGGTCCGCGCCGTGCCGCGCATCGGCCGAAAGGACGGGCCGTCACTCCGACTTGGGGCCGACGGATCCGCGGCCCGCGAGCCGATGCCGCGGAGCGCCGTGGCGAGGAGCCTCGGCATCGGCGGCCGTACAAGGACGGCCGACGATGTGGTTGGAGGACCCGATGCTCTCGAAAGCCCTGTTGCGCCTGGGCGCAGGCGCCGCCCGCCGTCCCTGGCGGGTGATCGCGACATGGCTGGTGGTCGCCACGCTCGCCGTCCTCGCCGCCGTCGCCTTCGGCGGGCGGACCGCGGACTCGATGACCGCTCCGGGGCTGGACTCCCAGCAAGCCGCGGAACTGATCGAGCGGGCCGGCACCGGCCAGGAGGGGATGACCGCCCAACTGGTCGTCACCCCCCTCGACGGCGGTGCGACGTTCTTCGGCGACGACGGCGCGCGTACCGCTCTCGCGCGGCTGCGGACCGAGGTGCAGCGGCTGCCCCACGTGCTCGGCACGAGCGACCCGGCGGAGGCGCTCGGCGCGGGCGGGGACACCGCCGTGCGCGGCGGCCTCGTCTCGGCCGACGGGCGGATCGCGGTCGTCCGGGTGCAGTACCCCGACCAGAGCCGGCTGTCGGCCGAGGACCTCCACGCCCTCGTCGGACTCGGTGACCGGCTGCGCGCCGAACTGCCCCTGCGCATCGAGATGGGCGGGAACCTCTTCTACACGTTCTCCGACCCCGACGGCGGCGTGAGCGAGCTGATCGGCCTTCTCGCCGCGGCCACGATCCTGTTCCTGGCGTTCGGTTCGCTCGTCGCCGCCGCGCTGCCGATCGGCATGGCGGTCTTCGGGCTGACCGTCGGGGTCGCCACGATGACGGTACTGGCGGGGGTGACGGACGTCCCCACCTTCGCGCCGGTCCTGGGCAGCATGGTCGGGCTCGGCGTGGGCATCGACTACGCGCTGTTCGTGCTCGCCAGGCACCGGGAGTACCTCGCCCGCGGGCTCGATCCGCGCGAGGCGGCCGGACGGGCGGTGGCCACGGCGGGACGGCCCGTGGTCTTCGCCGGCGGCACCGTCGTCGTGTCGATCCTCGGCATGGCGGTCGCGAACGTGCCCTTCATGACGGTGGGCGGCCTTGCCGTCTCGATCGTCGTCCTGACCATGGTGCTGGCGTCGGTGACGCTGCTGCCGGCCTTCCTCGGCGTGGCCGGCCCGCGTCTGGGCCGGGCCGGGCGGATCGCCCGGGCACTCCGGGCGGGGCGGCCGGGCCGATCCGGCCGGCGGCCGGACACGGAGGCGGGCGCCGTCCCCGCCGCCGGGTGGCGGCGCTGGATCGGGCACGTCAGCCGGCACCCGGCGGCGTACGCGGTCGGCGCGGCGGGGCTGCTGCTGACGGCGACGCTGCCCGTGCTCGGCCTGCGCGTCGGCCTGCCCGACGACGGGTCGCTGCCCCGGAGCCGTACCGAGCGCCGCGCGTACGACCTCGTCGCCGAGGGGTTCGGCCCGGGCACCAACGGTCCCCTCGTCGTCGCCGCGGACCCCGCCGGCGATCCGGGAGTGCTGGACCGTCTCGTCGCAGCGGTCTCGGCGGATCCGGGCATCGCATCCGTCGCGCCGACGCACATCGACCGGGCCACCGGCATCGCGACCCTCGTGGTGTTCCCGACCACCGGCCCGCAGGAGAAGGCCACGGCCGACACCGTCGCCCGGCTGCGCACCGAGGTGCTGCCCGCGGCGATCGGGCACGGCACGGCCAGGGCCCACGTCGGCGGCGCCGCCGCGAGCCTGTCCGACGTGGGCCGACGCACCAGCCAACGCCTGCCGGCGTTCGTCGCCGCCGTGCTGGCGATGTCGTTCCTGCTGCTGATGCTGGTCTTCCGCTCGGTACTCGTACCGCTCAAGGCGGTACTGCTGAACCTGCTGAGCATCGGCGCGGCCTACGGCATCATGGTCGCGGTCTTCCAGTGGGGTTGGGGAGGCGCACTCATCGGGCTGGAAGCGACGGTTCCGATCGTGTCGTTCATCCCGATGTTCCTCTTCGCCATCCTGTTCGGCCTGTCGATGGACTACGAGGTGTTCCTCCTCTCCCGCGTACGCGAGGAGTACCTGCGCACCGGCGACAACGGCACGGCGATCGTCGACGGTGTCTCGGGCACCGCCCGGATCATCACCTCGGCCGCCCTCATCATGGTGGCGGTCTTCCTGTCCTTCGCCGTCGCCGAGGACCCCTCCGCCAAGATGTTCGGGCTCGGCCTGGCCACCGCGATCTTCATCGACGCCACGGTCGTCCGCATGGTGCTGGTACCGGCGACCATGACACTCCTCGGCCGGGCCAACTGGTGGCTGCCGAGGTGGCTGGACCGGATCCTTCCCCGAGGCCCGGTCGGCATCGACGCCGCCGACGACACCGACGCGGCATCCACGGGCCAGGCCCCCGGCCCGCGGCTGGTCGACCGCTGACCCGACTCCCTGCCCGCCCTCGGCGTCCCGCGCAGGTGGAGACCGGCGAGGTGGCTGCCGGGAGTCCTGCCGGAAGCGGTCCGGATCGCACTACCGGTCGGGGTCGACCAGGGCGGTCAGCAGGCGCTGGAGGGAGCGGTCGAAGACCTGGTCGAGGTCGGCGGGCGCGGCCTGCTCGGCCAGGGCCGCAGTGAGGTGGGGGTAGGCGCCGGTGGCGGTCACCTGGGTGAGGTAGCGCACCAGGTCGGCCAGCCACTTGGCGCCGGAGTCGACCGACTTGTGCTGCCACTCGCTGAACTGGCAGACGTAGCCGTTCAGTTGTGACAGCGCCTCCATCTTCGCGGTGCCGCCGAGCGTGGTGCCGGCGAGCGCGCCGAGGAAGTACTCGGTGTAGCGCAGGCCGTTGGGCCCGAGGCCGGGGCGTTCCGCGACGACCGTTGCGGCCCACCGGTGGCGGGCCAGGATGGCACGCAACTGCTGTGCCAGCATGGTGAGTTCGGCCCGCCAGTCGGTGCCGGGGCGGTCCGGCAGTTCGTACTCGCCGGCCAGCTGGTCGACCATCAGGTCGAAGAGGTGCTCCTTCTTGGGCACGTAGTTGTAGAGCGACATGGTGCCCGCGCCGAGCGCGGCGGCGACCCGTCGCATCGAGACCGCGTCCAGCCCCTCGGCGTCGGCGATGGCCACCGCGGCGGCCGCGATCGAGGCGCGGCTGTGGGCCGGCCGGGGGCCCCGCCCGGAGTGCTCGGGGCGCAGCCAGATCAGCTCGGGAACGTCCGGCGGTGTGGACGGCATGCGTGGATCACCTCGTCGCTCATCCTAGGGCTCCCCTTTTCTCCGTACGGCGTACCTAGTAAGGTGGCGCGCAGAGTGCTTCTACGTACGCTGTACCCAGAGAAGGGCCTGCCATGAGCGACCCGGCGATCTCCGTCCACGACCTGCACAAGCGCTTCGGCGCCACCGAGGCCCTGCGCGGACTCCACCTGACCGTCCCCGCCGGCACCGTCTGCGGCCTGCTCGGCCCCAACGGCGCCGGCAAGACCACCGCGGTGCGCGTGCTCGCCACCCTGGTCCGACCCGACCGCGGCACCGCCCGGGTCGCCGGCCACGACGTGCTGCGCGAACCCGCCGAGGTGCGGCGACGGATCGGCCTCGCCGGGCAGCACGCCGCCCTCGACGAAGGCCTCACCGGCCGGGACAACCTCGACCTGCTGGCCCGCCTGCACCACCTCGGCGCCGCCCGCGCCCGGACCCGCACCGCCGAGCTGCTCGCCGCCTTCGGCCTGGACTCCTCCGCCGACCGCCCGGTGCGGACCCTCTCCGGCGGCCAGCGCCGCCGCCTCGACCTGGTCGCCAGCCTGATCACCCGGCCGCCGGTGCTCTTCCTGGACGAGCCCACCACCGGACTCGACCCGCGCAGCCGTCGCGAGATCTGGAACGCCGTGCGGGAGCTCGCCGACGGCGGCACCACGGTGCTGCTCACCACCCAGTACCTCGACGAGGCCGACCGGCTCGCCGACCAGGTGGTCGTCGTCGACCGCGGCGCCGCCATCGCCGACGGCGCCCCCGCCGCGCTCAAGGCCAGGATCGGCACCCGGGTGGAGCTCGTCCTCGCCGAGGACGCCGACCTCGGGCGGGCCGCCGCCGTGCTCGCCGCCCTGACCGGCGGCCACCCCGAACCCGACCCCGTCGAGGGCCGGGTGTCCGCGGTCTCCGCCCCCGGCCGGGGCCTCGCCCTGCCGCAGCTGGTCCGCGACCTGGACGGCGCGGGCGTCGCCGTCCACGACGTGGCGCTGCGCCCGCCCACCCTGGACGACGTCTTCCTCGCGCTGACCGCACCGACCGGCCTGTCTGCCCCGACCGACCCGACCACCTCGACCGACCTGACCACCTCGACCGCTGCCGTGGAGCGTGCCGCATGACCGCCCTCGCGACCGTCCCCGTGGACACCGCCGCCGCCACCCGGCGCATCCTGCTCACCTACCGGCGCTCGCCCGGGCTGATGGCCGCCTCGCTGGCCGTGCCCGTCGTCATGGTCGGCGTCTTCGGGTACGTCTTCGGCAGCGCCGTCCGGGTGCCGGGCGGCGGCAACTACCGGGAGTACCTGATGCCCGGCCTGTTCGCCCTGGTCGCCGTCAACGGCCTGATGCCCACCATGGTCGGGGCCGCCCGCGACGCCGGGCGCGGCGTCACCGACCGGCTGCGCTCGATGTCCGTCTCCCGCTTCGGCCTGCTGCTCGGTCAGGCGCTCGCGGACCTGCTGGTCGCCGCCGTGGTGCTGGTGCCCACCGCCGCCGTCGGGCTGGCGGCCGGCTGGCGGGTGCGCGACGGCCTCGGGCCGGCGCTCGGCGCCTTCGCGCTGCTGCTGCTCTTCCGGTTCACCGTCACCTGGGTCGGCACCACGCTGGGCCTCGCCGTCGGCAAGGAGGAGACGGCCGGACAACTCGCGGTCCTGGTCTTCCCGTTCGCCATGGTCACGAACGTCTTCGTCCCCACCGGCGGGATGCCCGGCTGGCTCGCCGCCGTCGCCGACTGGAACCCGCTCAGCGCCGTGGCCGCCGCCTGCCGCACGCTCTTCGGCAACCCCGTCGAACTCGGCGGGGCCTGGCCGATGCAGCACCCGGTCGCCGCCACCCTCGGCTGGTGTGCCCTGCTGCTCGCGGTGTTCGTCCCGCTCGCCGTCCGCCGGTTCGCGTCGGCGGGCCGCTGATTCTTTTGTGCTGGACAATTCGGCTGGTGCGGCAGAGGGTTGGGGACATGGAGTACACCCACCTCGGCCGCACCGGCCTGACCGTGTCCCGCCTCTGCCTCGGCACCATGAACTTCGGTCCGCACACCGAGCCGCACGACGCCCACCGGATCATGGACGCCGCGCTCGACCACGGCATCAACTTCTTCGACACCGCGAACGTCTACGGCTGGGGCGAGAACAAGGGCCTCACCGAGACCATCATCGGCGACTGGTTCAACCGGGGCGGCGGGCGGCGGGAGAAGACCGTCATCGCCACCAAGGTCTACGGCGAGATGGGCGAGTGGCCCAACGAGGGCAAGCTTTCCGCGCTGCACATCCGACGGGCCGTCGACGCGAGCCTGCGCCGGCTGCAGACCGACCACATCGACCTCTACCAGATGCACCACGTCGACCGGGACACCCCGTGGGACGAGATCTGGCAGGCGATGGAGGTGCTGGTCGCCCAGGGCAAGATCCTCTACGTCGGCTCCAGCAACTTCGCCGGCTGGCACCTCGCGCAGGCCCAGGAGACCGCCCGCGCCCGGAACTTCCTCGGCCTGACCAGCGAGCAGTCGTTCTACAACCTGCTGGTCCGCGACATCGAGGCCGAGGTCGTCCCGGCCGCGCAGCACTACGGGCTCGGCCTGATCCCGTGGTCGCCGCTGGCGGGCGGGCTGCTCGGCGGCGTCGTCCGCAAGGAGCGCGAGGGCGTCCGGCGGGTCAACGGCTACGCCGTGGACCGGCTGGAGAAGCACCGCGACCAGCTCGCCGCGTACGAGGACCTGGCCTCCGAGCTCGGCCACGAGCCGGGCGACGTGGCGCTCGCCTGGCTGCTGACCCGGCCGGCCGTCACCGCGCCGATCGTCGGCCCGCGGACGATGGACCAGCTGGACGCGGCGGTACGGGCGCTGGACGTCGAGCTGGACGCGAAGACGCTGGAGCGGCTCGACGAGATCTTCCCGGGGCGGAAGACGGCACCCGAGGACTACGCCTGGTAGAAATGATCATCGGATCGGCCGGCTGAGGGCGACGTGGGGGGACCGGATGAAGAGGCGGAATCTGCTGCTGCTCCTGGGGGGAGCGACGACGGCGGTCGCGGTGGCGACCGTGCCGTCCTGGGGCGAGGACGCCCCGCCACCCGAGGCGAAGGGGCCGAAGCTGCGCACCGCGACCGCGGAGCTCGACGAGTTCCTCCCCCCGCTCGCCCCGCTGCGCGAGGCGCAGTGGCTGACCGACTCGGACCTCGACGGCCCCCGGTCGATCCCCGGCCCCGACTTCGAGATGGTCGGGTTCCTGCGGACCCGCCCCGGGCTGTTCGCCGAGCTGAAGGGCCGGTTCGCCTTCGAACCGGCCCCGAAGCCGAACCTGGACGACTACATCGCGAAGCACCTGGCCCCGGTCGCGCCGGCGGGGGCGACCTGGGTGCGCAGCAAGGACTTCGACAGCTCCCTGGGCGTCCGGATGTACGTCACCTTCGACGCCGGCAGCGACCTGGTGTACTTCCGTGCGATCAACCCGAAGCAGCCGCAGCCGTCCGGTACCCCGCAGCCGGGCGCGAGTGCGTCAGGATGATCGGGTGAAGCCGATGACGCATCAGGTGCCGTACTACTCCCAGTGGGAGTCGCCCGAGCTCGTCCCCGACATCCTCGACGGGACGGTCCGGGCCGCCGACGACCCGCTGTGGGAGCGCTCGGGCGCACCCAGCGAGGAGGAGTACGAGTACTGGTCCTGGCGGCTGTGCGGGATGGCCTGCCTGCGGATGGCCCTCGACTACTGGTGGGGCGTGGCGCCGGCCGCCGTCCGGCTCGCCGAGGAGTGCGTGGCCGCCGGCGCGTACGTCCGCCACCCCGACGGGCGCCTGGACGGGCTGATCCACGCGCCGTTCGCCACCTACGTACGCGAGCGGTGGGGGCTGCAGGCCGAGGCCCGGGGGCCGCTGACGGCCGCCGAGGTGCGGGCGGAGGTGACCGGCGGGCGGTTGGTGATGCTCTCGGTCCACCCGAGCATCCGCACCCTGGACCCGGCCCCGCCCCGGCAGGGCGGGCACCTGGTGCTCGCGGTCGGCGCGGGGGAGGACGAGCTGCTGATCCACAACCCGTCGGGCTTCCCGGACGGGTCGCAGCAGTTCGCGGCCGTCCCGTGGGCGGACCTCGAACGGTTCTACGCCGGCCGCGGCATCGTGCTGGGGCCGCCGGACTGAAACCGCGGGGCCCGCGCGGATCGTCCTCCCCGGTGAAGGATCCGGCGCTGCCGAGGGAGGCAGACGATGAGACGGCTACTGGTGGTTTCGATGGCGCTCGCCGTGACGGGCGCGGGTGCGGTGGTGGCTCCGGCGGCGTTCTCCGCGCCCGCCCCGGCCGCGGCCGCGGCGACGGTCAGCTGCCCGGTCGGGTGGGGCAGCCTGCCCGAGGACCGGACGGGCGACCCGCTGCAGCCGCTCACCGGGGTGCGCACAGGGCGGCACGACTGCTACGACCGGATCGTGCTGGACGTGCCCGGCAGCTCGGCGGCGCGGCCCGTCGGCTACCACGTGCGGTACGTGCCGGCGCTGGTGCAGGACGGGTCCGGGGCGACCGTGCCGGTCGCCGGCGGCGCGATCCTGGAGATCGTGGCCGAGGCGCCCGCGTACGACCCGGCGACCGGCGCGGTGACGTACCCGGCGCGGGCCGGGCAGCCGCTGCCGGGGGTCGACCTGACGGGGTACCGGACGCTGCGCGACGCCAAGTTCGGCGGCAGCTTCGAGGGCCGGACACAGCTCGGGATCGGCGTCCGGGCGCGGCTGCCGTTCCGGGTGTTCCCGCTGGACGGGCGGCTGGTGGTCGACGTGGCGCACAGCTGGACGGCGACCGTCCCCGCGACCGCTGCCGCGGGCTGAGCGGGCTGAGCGGGCTGCGGGGGCTGCGCGGGCCGACCCTGCGCGGGCTGAACCGGCTGGGCGGGCGGGCCGAGTGGCCGACGCCGGGCGGTCGGACGGGTCTGACGGGCTGGGCGGTCGGACGGGTCTGACAGGTCGGGCAGGGTCGGGCCTGTCGGGCCGGGGCCTCGGCGGGGCCGGGGTCTCAGCCCGGCAGGCCGATCGGGTTCTGAGCGGGGAGGGCCGCGCGGCAGGCGGTCGCGATCGGGCCGAGCGCGGCGGCCAGCTCGTCGAGTTCGGCGCGGTGGAAGCCGGACCAGACCCGGGCGGCGGCGAGGTCGGTGGCGGCCTCCAGTGCGCCGTGGCGGGCCCGGCCCGCCGGGCTCGCGGATCCGTCCGCTCCCAGCCAGCCGCGCTCGGCGAGGCGGCCGGCGGCGGCGTCCCACTCCGCGTCGGTCCAGCCGCGGTGCGGCTGCAGGGTGTCGCGACGGGTGTCGAGCGCGCAGCGCAGGACCAGCGCCTCGCACCCGTCCAGCCCCTCGGCGACCAGGGCCGCCACGTGGCCGTCGCCGCGGTGCTCGCGCAGGACCGTGGTGGCCTGCCAGAGCCGGGCCAGTGGCCGCTCGGGGCGGGGGAGGGCGGCGTTGGCCGCGGCCAGCACCCGGCCCGAGCAGTCGAGCCCGGCGACGGCCCGCTCCAGCAGGCCGACGGCGCGGTCGACCGGGCCGGGCCCGACCGGTTCGAGCAGCCGGGCGAGGGCCGCGGTGGCGCCGTCGACCCGGGCGGCGAGCGCGCGTTCCGGGGTGGCGCGGGTCCAGATGTCGGGCAGGGCGCGCTCGACCATCCGCGGGGCGAAGTTGAAGAAGGCGGCGACCACCGGCGCGGCGTCCACCGGCCCGAGCGGGGCGGCCCGGCCGCCGAAGTAGCCGCGCCAGTAGCCGCGCAGGCCCGCCTCCTCGTACGCGGCCCGGCCCTCGGGCGCGAAGTAGGTGACGGCGTGCACGGGTTCGAACAGCCACCACAGCGAGCGGGCGGGGTGGGCCGGTTCGGCCATCGGCGTCCTTCCGGGGATGATGGACCGGGGCAGCCGCTCCAGCCGCCGCACCGAGTCGTGAAGGTACCCGCACATGGCGCAGATCAACCCCAGCATCCTGTCCGCCGACTTCGCCCGCCTCGCGCAGGAGGCGGAGCGGGTGCACGGCGCGGACTGGCTCCACGTGGACGTCATGGACAACCACTTCGTCCCCAACCTGACGCTGGGCGTGCCGATCGTCGAGTCGCTGGCGCGGGCCACCGACATCCCGCTCGACTGCCACCTGATGATCGAGCAGCCGGACCGCTGGGCGCCGCAGTACGTGGAGGCCGGCGCCGGCTCGGTGACCTTCCACGTCGAGGCGGCGGCCGCCCCGGTCCGCCTGGCCCGGGAGATCCGCGCCAAGGGCGCGCGGGCGTCGATGGCGCTCCGGCCGGCCACCCCGATCGAGCCGTACGAGGACCTGCTCCCCGAGCTCGACATGGTGCTGATCATGACCGTGGAGCCGGGCTTCGGCGGGCAGGCCTTCCTGGACATCATGCTGCCCAAGATCCGCCGCACCCGGGAGCTGATCTCCAAGCACGGCCTGGAACTGTGGCTGCAGGTCGACGGCGGCGTCGCGCCCGCGACCATCGAGCGCTGCGCCGAAGCCGGGGCGGACGTCTTCGTGGCCGGCTCGGCGGTGTACGGCGCGGCCGACCCGGCCGAGGCGGTACGGGCGCTGCGCGCGCAGGCCGACGCGGCGACCGCGGCGGCCCCCTGGGCCTGCGCGCACTGAGACCGCAACCGGCCGGACGGCAACTGCGTCTGACGGACCGTGACACGCAATGATCACGCAGAGGCGGACCGGACGGCCGACCGGGAGGCCTGCGCCGTGGGCGACAGTCGGGGCGCGGCCGGTGTCGGGGACGCGGGCGTTGCCCGGGAGGGGGCCGGGGTGCGGGGCGCGGGCGCCGATCGGGGTACGGCCGGTGGCCGGGGCATGGCCGGGACGGCCGGGCGGGCGCGCCGGGCGGGGCGCGCGAGGTCGGCGCCGGATGCCGTCGTGGGGCCGGAGCGCGAGGCGGTGGAGCCGGTGCGGGTCGGTCGGCGGCGGCTGTTGGGCGCGCTGGCGGTCGCCGGGATCGGCGCCGTCGCGGTCGGCGGGGCCGCGGTCGAGGACGTGCTGCCCGGCGGGCCCAGGCTGCGGCGGCTGCTTGGGATGACCGGCCCGGACGGGGCGGTGCCGGCGGTCGACGCGGGTGCGGTGCGCACCGAGCGGGTCCGCTCCGCGGCGCGCGGCCGCGAGGTCGCGCTGGTGACGATCGACCCGGCCGGTCCGGTCCGCCCCGACCTGCCGGTCTGTCTGGCCCTGCACGGGCGCGGCGGGAGCGCGCAGGCGCTGCTCGACCTGGGCCTGCCGCAGTTCCTCGCCGCGGTCGGCGCGCCGATGCGGATCGTCGCCGTCGACGGCGGCGACGCCTCCTACTGGCACGCGCGCACCCCGGGCGACGACCCGATGGCGATGCTGACCGGTGAGCTCCCCGGCTGGCTGCGGCAGCGCGGCCTGCCCGCGCCGACCCGGGCGCTCGGCATCTCGATGGGCGGCTCGGGCGCGCTGCGGTACGCCCGGGCGCGCGGCGGGCTGGACGCGGTCGCGCTGCTCAGCCCGGCGCTCTTCCGCAGCTGGGACGACGCACGCACGGTGGACGGCTTCCGGGACGAGGCCGACTGGCGCGAGCACGAGCCGCTGCTGCACCCGGACGCCACACCCGTCCGCCGCCTCGGCGTGTGGTGCGGCACCGAGGACCCGTTCTGCCCGGCGGCCCGCACGCTCGCCGGCCGCGCCGCCGAGGCCCGCTTCCCGCGCGGCGCCCACACCGACGGCTTCTGGCGCCGCGTCCTGCCCGAGGCGATCGGATTCCTCGGCACCGCCTGACCCGCCCGGCGGTCGCCCGCTGCGCGGTTCGTGGCTGCCCGGCGGTTCCCGGCCGGTGACGGCGATGGTGGCGCGTACGGTGGCGGGCATGAGCAACCTGGACACCAAGCCCGCGGAGGACGTGTGCGGCCGGGAGGCGTCGGACGGTCCGGTCAGGGAGCTGCTGACCGGCCGGACGGTCGCGCTCGGCGGGTCGACGCAGGTCCGCAGGCTGCTGCCGAACCTCGGGCGGCGGATGGTCGGCGCGTGGTGCTTCGTCGACCACTACGGCCCGGACGACATCGCCGACGAGCCGGGCATGCAGGTCCCGCCGCACCCGCACATGGGCCTGCAGACGGTCAGCTGGCTGCACGAGGGGTCGGTGCTGCACCGCGACAGCCTGGGCAGCCTGCAGACGGTGCGCCCGCGCGAGCTGGGCCTGATGACGTCCGGTCGGGCGATCGCGCACTCCGAGGAGTCCCCGCGCGATCACGCGCCCCTGTTGCACGGCGCCCAGCTCTGGGTCGCGCTGCCGGACGCGCACCGGCACACCGCGCCCGCCTTCGAGCACCACCCGGACCTGCCGGAGGTCACCGCGGACGGCCTCACCGCCCGGCTGATCCTCGGCACCCTGGACGGCGCCGCCTCGCCGGGCACCACCTTCACCCCGCTGGTCGGCGCCGACCTGACGCTGCGCGAGGGCGCCTCGCACCGGCTGCCGCTGGAGCCCGGTTTCGAGTACGCGGTGCTGTCGATGGCCGGCAGCGTGGAGGTCGACGGGGTGCGGGTCGAGCCCGGCTCGATGCTCTACCTCGGGTGCGGGCGGCGGGAGTTGCCGCTGCTGGCGCACACCGACGGTTCGGTGCTGCTGCTCGGCGGGGAGCCGTTCGAGGAGCGGCTGGTGATGTGGTGGAACTTCATCGGCCGCAGCCACGACGAGATCGCCCAGGCCCGCGAGGAGTGGAACGCGGGCATGACGTTCGGCGAGGTCCGCGGCTACGACGGCGCCCGGCTGCGCGCGCCCGAGCTGCCGCCGGGCCCGCTGAAGTCCCGGGGCCGGGTGCGCTGAGGCCCGGCGGTGCCGGTCAGCGCAGGTCGGGTGCGGTGAGGACGGCCCAGAGCACGACCACGTCGATCGCGATGATCAGGAGCGACCAGACGGGGTAGCTCGGCAGGAAGACGAACTGGACGAAGAGGTTGGCGCACAGCACCGCCGTCGGGAACCAGCGGCTGGGCAGGTCGCCGGTGAGCAGCCGGATGCCGGCCAGTCCCTGGGCGATCGCCAGGGCGAGCACCGTCCAGCCCAGGCTGTGCAGGTCGCCGAAGACGTAGCGGTCGGTACCGGTGAGGACCTTGGAGTCGGTCAGCGCCGCCATCGCGTCGAGGCCGTTGAACAGGGCCAGCAGGACCAGTGCGACGCCCGCGAAGGGCAGCAGGTTCCGGCGCGGCGCCGCCGGGGGCGGGGGTGCGGCCATGGACGGGCTCCCTTCCGGAAAGGACCGTGCTCCCCGCCAGGCTACGGACCGGCGGGCGGGCGGCGGATCACCTGTCGCGGGTGATGCCGGGGCCCCGGCGGGGCCGGACGCTGGAGGTCCGCCGAGGCGAAGGGAGCCGGCCCCATGCGCTACGAGATCCGCGTGTCCGGCGTCCTCCGGGAGGAGACCCGCAGGGAGGGCTTCCCCGAGTTGGAGAGCGTGACCGTTCCCGGCCAGACGATGCTGTTCGGCGACGTGGTCGACGAGGCGCACCTGTACGGGCTGCTGAGGCGCTTCCAGGTGCTCGGGCTGACGGTGACCGAGCTGCGCAGACTGCCGGAGTGAGCGGGCTCAGCCGCCGTCGAGCAGGCTCAGTCGCCGTCGAGCAGGCTCAGCCGCCGTCGAGCAGGCGCAGCCGGGCCGCGCGGCGCACCGCCTCGCGGCGGCTGCCGGTCAGCAGCTTCCGGTTGATGCTCTTCAGGTGCGTCTTGACGGTGTTCGGCGAGAGGAACAGCTCCTCGGCGATCTCCTGGGTGGAGAGCATCCGGGCGGCGCAGGCCAGCACCTCCCGCTCGCGCCCGGTCAGCGGCTCGGCCGGCGGCGCCTCGTCCTCGGGTGCTTCCCCGACGTCGGCCGGGACCGTGGCCGCGGACGGGGCGGGAGCCGGGGCGGGCGCGGCGGGCCGCAGGTCGTCCGGCAGCCACGGGTGGGCGCGGGCGAGTTCGGGCCGCCGGTGCAGTTGGCGGCGCACCCAGCCGGCCGACTCGCGGAACGGCCGGCGCAGCAGCTCCGGTTCGGCGGTGGCCAGCGCCTGGGCGAGCAGCCGGAGGTCCTCCGGGCTGTCCGCCGCGGTGGCGGCCTGGGCGAGCAGCAGCAGCGCCCGGGTCCGGGTCGCGGTGCCGACGGCGGGGGCGTCGCGCAGGGCGCGCAGCTGCCGCAGAGCGTCCTCCCAGTCGTGTCCGGCGGCCAGGCGGGCCCGCGCCGCGGTGAGGACGGACTCCGGGGCCCGGGTCGGCACGCCGTCCAGTGCCCGGACCGCCGCGTCGGGCCGGCCGGCCGCCAGGAGCGCGGCGCAGCCGGCGACGGCGAGGCGTTCGCGGCTCCACTCGGTCGGACGGTCCGCGAGTCCGGGCTCCCGGGCCGACTCCTCCAGGAGCCGCAGCGCCGCGTCGGGGCGGCCCTGGGCGAGGTGCAGCTCGGCGCGGATCACGGCGGCGCCGAGGGCGACCACCGGGTCGTGCCGCGGGTCGTGCCGAGGGTCGGGGTGTGCGGTCAGCCGGTCCAGCGCCGCGCGGGCGGCGGGGGGTTCGTCGTGTTCGAGCGCGGTGGCGGCCAGCACCAGGTTGCGGACGCCGGTCCGGTCCTCGGGCGGGAGGCTGGAGCGGTCGGCCGCCTCGTCGGCCTCGTGGACGCGCCGCTCGGCCCGGCCCGGCCGGCCGCGCAGGCAGTCGATGAGGGCCAGCCGGCACAGCGCGTCGTGGCGCAGCCGGGCGGTGGCGGGCGAGGGCGGCGCCTGCGCGGCGGCGCCGAGGGCACGGGCGGCCTCGTCGAGGCGGCCGTGCCACAACAGGGCGGAGCCCAGGTCGGCGTCGACCTGGGTGAGCAGCTCGGGGTGCTGCTCCAGCAGCTCGGCCGGTGCGGCGCGGGCGAGTTCGTGGGCCCGTTGGGCGGACCGGTCGGCGAGCGCGGCCGATCCCAGCGCGCGGGCGGCCCCGGTGCGGACGAACGCGGCCGCCAGCTGGTGGGTCGTCCGCTCGGGCGGCAGCTCCGGTTCGGCCCGGTCCAGGATCCGCAGCGCCGCCGCGGCGTCGTCGCGGGCCAGGTGGACGGCCGCGCGGACGAGTTCCGCGGCCGGGGTGCGGACGGCCGGCGGCATCCGGGAGAACAGTTCGCCCAGACGGGTGGCGTCCCGCCCGGCGAACAGTTCGCCGAGCGCCAGCCGGTCGACCAGGATCCGGGCGGCCAGGGCCCAGTCGCCGCCCTCGGCGGCGTGGTCCAGCGCGGCCCGGTACTGCCCGTGCCCGGCGAGCCAGTGGGCGGCCCGGACGTGCAGCCGCTCGGCCCGCTCCGGGTCGGCGGCGTGCAGATGCAGCCGGAGGATGGCGGCGAACATGGGGTGCAGCCGGTACCAGCCGTCGCCCAGGGCCTCGGTGAAGGCGTTGTCCTGGTCCAGCCGGCCGAGGATCCGCAGGCCGTCGCGGCGGCCGGTGAGCGCGTCGGCGAGGTCGGGGTGGACCCGGGCGAGGATGCTGCAGCACAGCAGCAGGTCCTGGGTGGGTGCGGGTCGGGTGCGCAGGACCTCGGCGAGCAGGAAGTCCGACAGCGCGGTGTGCTCGGCGTCGACCCGCTTGAGGTAGGTGTCGGGGTCGTCGGCCGCCTGAGCGGCGAGCGCGAGCAGCCGCACTCCGGCCGTCCAGCCGGAGACGGCGCGGTGCACCGCCCCGGCGGTGGCGTCGCCGAGCCGCAGGCCGTGGCGGCCGAGCACGGCGGCGGTCTCGTCGGGGGTGAGCGCAAGGTCGGCGGCGCGCACCTCGGCGAGTTCGCCGGCCGCCCGGTAGCGGTGCAGGGGCAGCAGCGGGTCGCTGCGTCCGACCAGCACCAGCCGCAGGTGCCCGGCGGTGTGCCGGACCAGGTCGTGGAGCTGCTCGGTCAGCCGGGGGTCGTCGATGTTCTCGAACTCGTCCAGGACCAGGACCAACGGGTCGGGCCGCCCGTTGATCCAGGCGGCCAGCCGGATCAGCAGGGACGGTTCGACGTGGTCGGCCTCGGCCGGGACGGCCAGGTCCTCCGGCAGCCCGGGGACGCCGGCCTGCAGGGCCTCGCGGACGTACGCCCAGAAGTTGCCGGGCCGGTTGTCGCTCGGCTCGACGGTCAGCCACCCCGCCGCGCCGGGCGCGCGTCCGGCCGCCAGCCAGTCGGCCACCAGCAGGGTCTTGCCCGCGCCGGCCGGCCCGGTGACCAGGGTGACCGGCCGCCGCACCGCCGCGTCGAGCCGGTGGACCAGGCGCTCGCGGCGCAGGAAGGCCTCCGGCGGGTGAGGTGGCCGCAGGCGGGTGGCCAGCATCGGATCGCCGTTGGGCATCAGAGACATCGGCTACCGCCTGGTTCCGCCCGGGGACCTGATCGTTTCCGACCGTAGCCCGGCCCCGCCGCCGTCGCCCGTCCGGGTGCCGCACGCCGCCTCACCCGGAACAGGTGAGGCCGAACCGGCCGGAAGGGGCGAGGATCGCCGGGAGGGGGCCGACCGGTCGGCCCCGGCGCGGTGACCGGGAGGAGAAGCCGTGACCACGTCCCACAGCCGTACCCCCGCCCCGCCCGAACCGGCCCGGAACCGGTCCGGCAAGCGGACCGACTACTCCGGCGCGGTGTACGGATCCATGCTGGCCGCCTCGGTGATCGCGGCCTCCAACGTCAGCGAACCGCACGCGCGGCTGTCGCTGATCGTGCTGCTGATGATCACCGGCCTGGTCTTCTGGGCCGCCCACGTCTACGCGAACGTCGCCGGCTCGCGCGAGATCGGCCGCCCGATCACCTTCGCGAAGGTGCACCGGGTCGGGGTCCGCGAGTGGTCGCTGGTCGAGGCGGCGGTGCTGCCGGCCGTGGCGGTGCTGATCAGCCCCTGGCTCGGTATGGACGAGACCGCCTGGCTGGCGCTCGGCGTCGCCATCACGCAGCAGGTGGGCTGGGCGACCCTGGGCGCCCGCCGGGCCGGCGCGACCTGGGGGCAGACCACCGCCGAGGGCGCGGTCAACCTGGTCCTCGGCCTGATCATCGTGGCGGCCAAGGTGGCCGTCGGACACTGACCGCCGCCCGACCCGGAGGACACCATGGCCCGCTCAGGACAGGTCACCTTCGCCGGAGTGCTGCTCGCGCTGCTCGGCGCGCTCAACGCCCTGGACGGCACCGCGGCGATCGCCCGGTCGCACGTCTTCGTCGCCGACGCCCACTTCGTGATCGGCGACCTGCGGGCCTGGGGCTGGGTGCTGCTGGCCCTGGCCTTCGTCCAACTGGCCGCCGCCTGGGGCGTGCTGAGCGAGCGCGCGGAGTGGGCCCGCTGGACCGGTGTCGGCGCGCTCGGCCTCAACGCCTTCGCACAGCTGGCCTTCACACCCGCGTACCCGCTCTGGGCGGTGATCGTCATCGCGATGGACGTGGTCGCCATCTACGCCCTGACCGCGCTGTGGCCCGCGGCACCGCAGGAGGCGGTCGGCGGGTGAGCGGACCGGGGTGACCGGGGTGACCGGGGTGACCGGGGTGACCGGGGGTCGGCCGACCGGGTGAACCGGGCGGCCGAGGGTGCTGCGCAACCATCGCATGATCGACTCGTTGGATCATCGGCGGAGCTCATCACCTGCAGTGCGGAAGGCCCAGATGGAGCCACACCTCCCCGAAGAACCGTTCCGGCCGACCGAAGCGGCCCTGGTGCACGACTACCGGCGCCTGGTGGCCCTGGCCTACCTGACCCTCCCGGCCGAGCGCGGACGGCACTCCCGGGTGCTGACCGCCCACGCGGCGGTCCGCCGCACGCTGCCGCTGCTCCGCCTGCTGCCGCCGCGCCGGCGCCGCCCGGCGGACGGGACCGAACTGCGCGGCCGCGTCCTGCGGACCGCGCTGGCCGGCCGTCGCCGGCTGCTGCCCCGGGCCCTCGGCCTGCGGCTCTTCCCGCCCGCCGCCGACGGCCAGGAGACCGCGTACGACCAGGCCCTGCGCACCCTGGACGGCCCGGGCCGGGCCGCCTGGGCGCTGCGCGCGCTGTGGGGGTGCCCGACCGGCGAGACCGTCGAGGTGCTGCGCGCCGCCGGGGTGGCCCGGGCGGAGGCCGCGGCCGGCGCGGCGGCGGCGGTGCCCGGGCCGCCGCCCGGCGGCTGGGGCGGCCCCGGGCTCCCGGCCGCCTTCGACGCCTGCCGGGTGCAGGTGCGCCGGACCGACCCGCCGACCGGCCGCCGGGCCCTCGGCGCCGCGCTGGCCGCCGTCCTGCTGGCCGGGACCGCCGCGCTGGCGCCCCGGCTGGCGGGAGCGGACGGGCCGGCCCGGGCGGACGGCGGATCCGCCGACGGCCGCCCGACCGGCCCGGTGACCGGCCCGTCCGGCGGCCTCGCCGCGCTCGACACCGTGCCGCCGGACGCCTGGCGGCACACCGCCCGGATCGACTTCTCCGCCTGGCCCGCGCGCGGCGACCGCCGCACCGACCGGGCCCTGCTCGACCGCGCCCTGGCCGCCTGGCGCGCCGCAGGCCCGGCAGCGTCCGCCGCCGAACCCGGCACCCCCGCCGGCCCGCCCGGCGAGAGTGCGCGGGTGCTGTACGCCGGCGACGTGGACGGCGCGGCCGTCGTGCTGCTGTACGACGCCACCCGGATCGCCCGCTGGACCGACGGCGAGGGCCTGCGGCTTGCCCGCGCCGACAGCTCGGACGTCACCACCGCCGCGGCGGTGGCCCTGCGCCGCACCGGCGGCACGGTCCGCTACCTGCTGGCCCCGTGGATCGCCGAGGCGCAGTCGCGCCCGCTGGACCTCCCGGACGAGCCGGCCCGCGCCCTCGCCGCACCCGACGGCGTGACCGCCCCGCTCCCGGCCGGGGGCGCCCCGGGCTGCCCGGGCGGCACCGTCCTGCAGCTGCGCTCCTCGTCGCAGATCGCCGAGCAGCACGCCTTCGCGCTCGCGGACGTCGGCGGGCTGCTCCCCGCCCACCTGACGTACACCCCGCCGCCCGAGCAGGCCCCGGCCCGGGCGCCGCGCGAGGCGGTCGGGGCGGACGCGCTGCGGGCCTGGGCGGCGGCCGGCTGCGCGGTGCCCGACGCCTCGCCCGGCGTCCGGACGCTGAACCTGTGGGCGTTCGCCGTCCAGCAGCTGCCCGCCGACGCCGGCCGGGCCACCTGGATGTGCCTGCGCGCCGACCGCTGGACGGGCGACGGCTCGGCCGCCACGGCGGTGCTGCTGCCCGCCGAGGGCCGGGCCCGGCAGACCGGGGGCGCCCCGGGCCGGGCCTGCAGCCGCTTCGAGCAGGACACCGTGGGGTGGACCTGGTGGCGCTCCGCCGCCGGCGAGGACTACCTGCTCGCCGCCGGGAGCCGCCGGGTCACCCGGATCGACGTCCGGGGTCCCGGCTGGCAGGCCGACGGGCGGACGCTGGCCGTCCGCCGCACCGGCCCGGCCGTCCCCGTCCAGGTCGAGGCCCGGCTGGAGACCGGCTCCCGGATCGGCCCGCTCGCACCGCTCCGGTGACCGCCTGCCCGGCCGCCGCCGACCGCCGGTGCGCGGCCGGTCAGCGGCTGCCCGGGGTGCCGGTCGGGGCCGCCGGGGCCGGGCAGTTCACCGCGCCGGGCCGCACCGTGATGCGCAGGCCCGGGGTGCGGAGCAGGCCGGGCAGCTGCAGGTCGTGGACGGTCGCGGTGACCTGGTCGAACTTGGCGTAGCCGGCCTGGATGCCGAAGCGGTGCTCCGGGCTGCCCAGCGGATTGGGCACCGGTGTGGTGCCGTCCGGGGCGATCACCGTGTCCGGGCCGTTGATGTTGAGGTCCACCAGGCCGTCCATGTCGAGCTCGCCGGTGGCGCTGTGCAGGTCCAGCACGGTGTTCTCGGTGACGATCTCCCAGGTGCCGGTGTCGCTGTCGCCGAGCGTGATCAGCAGCGTGTAGGTGGCGCCCATGATCTGCTGCTGCTGGGCCAGGCACAGCCCGTTGATCACACCCTGGGCGAAGCCCATCCGCAGCGGGTGGACGGTCGTGGTGGTGCCGTCCGCCCGGACCGCGGTCTGGTCGACGACGGCCGCCGCGTACCGCGTGCCGTACAGGCTGCTGGTGGTCAACTGGACCGTCCCGGACTGGATCTGCAGCCCGCCCGCGAGCGCCCCGTCCGCCAGCGCGCCGCCGAGCGAACCCGCCGCCACCAGCGCCGGCAGCGCGACCAGCGCGCTGCGCCGCCAGTGGGTGCGCCCCGCCCCGCCGTTCACGGGCCGGTCACCGTGATCGTGCCGGGCAGGTGCACCGGGTTGTTGGTGTTGCTCAGGTCGGAGTGGTCGTCGATGGTCTGGATGCCGTACACGTCGGCGTCGAAGTTGGTGGCACCGGCGGTGAGTTGGATGAAGGAGCCGAAGAAGTTCAGCAGGCCCTGGATGCCGCAGATCGGGATCAGCAGCACCGGCACGCAGATCTGCTTGATGTCGCCCCACATGATGGTGGTCTCCGGCTGGCCCGCCTTGTCGATGCCGCCGAGCGAGCCGGTGTCGGGCACCGAGATGGTGATCGCGGTGCCGTCCGGCGCGGTGTGCCTGACCTGCATGTTCCGGCGGATCCGCAGCTGGGTGAAGGTGTACTGGGTGGTCACCCGGGTGGTGCCGTCGGACAGCCGGATCGTGACGTTGTTCTTCACCGTGAGGCCGACCGCGAGCATGCTGTCGATGGTCACGCGCATCGGTGTGGGCGTGGGCAGGAACGGCATCCCGAGTGGCTGCGGCTCGCCCGGCAGGGCGGCCGAGGCGGCGCGGGCGGCCTGGGCCGCGGCGGCGGTCGAGGCGGTCGGGGCCCGGGGTGGCGCGGCGGCGCCCGCCTGCTGGTCGGGGGCGAGGGCCGCCGCGACCAGGGCCGCGAAGGCGCCGGTGACGGCGGCCGCCCGCCGCGCCCGGGTCACTCCACGCCCCCGGCGACCGCCCGGGCGCGGGTCCGCCGCGGACCCCAGCCCGCGGTCATCGCCCCGCCGAGCACCCCGAGCAGCATCCCGAGCAGGAACCCGCCCAGGTTGGACACCACCAGCGACACCACCGCCAGCACGGTGCCGATCAGCCCGAAGGTGACCCGCTGGCGCGGCGCGGCGATCGGGATCAGCCCGCACAGCATCATCCCGCCGCCGACCAGGTACCCGGCCACCGCGTTGAAGCCGACCGCGGTGACCAGCTGGATCGCGCCGAGCGAGAACTTCAGCACCGTCCAGCCGCCGAGCACCAGCCACAGCCCGCCCCAGAACGGCCGGGTCCGGCGGAAGGCGGTGAACCACCGCCACCCGGCCCCGACGGCGGAGCGCGTCCGGGTCAGCACGTGGAGGCCGATCCCGCGACCACCCGGATGTTCAGGGCGGGCAGGGTGAGCGAACCGGCGATCTCCGCGGTGTACGCGTTGGCGTTCAGCCCCGCCAGGTTGACCGTCGACCCGGTCGGCCCCGACCCGGCCGAGCCCAGGCCGAACCCGCCGGCCTGCGCCCCGGTCAGCGGCTGCCCGGCGACCATCACCTGGTCCGCGGACATGCCGAGCACCGCGTTCTGCAGCGTGGTGTTGCCCGCGGCGGACAGCGTCGGCGCCTCGATGTACAGGTTGGAGGCGTTGATGTCGGTGGTCACCGTGGCCGGCGGCGTCGCGGTCACCGGCTGACCGGCCGTCAGCAGCAGCGAGTACGGCACGCCCGCGATCGACTGGTGGACGATGCCGCACAGCCCGGCCAGCCCGGCACTGGCGAACCCGACCCGGGCCATCGCCGTACCGGTCGAGGTCGAGCCGTTGGCCGCCTCGATGGTCGGGGTGTTGAGGATCGCGCCGAAGCCGGTGCCGGACACCCCGTTGGAGGTGAGGGTGAACGGCGTGTTGGTGACGTTGAAGCTCGCCGCCAGCGCCCCGTTCGCGAGCGCCGCGCCGAGCGCGCCCACGGTCAGCGTGGCCGGCAGCAGCACGGCGGTCGAGCGGGCCCAGCGGGTGCCGCGTGCGGTGCCGTCGGCGGCCTCCGCGCGCATCGCCCGGTTCCAGTCGCCCGCGGAGCGGCGCAGCCGGAGCGGGTACCGGCGCAGGTCCGGCAGACGGAACGTCATCTCACGCCTCCGCGGTCTCGGGTGCGGCCGCGGCGAGCGTCGCGGCGGGGCGGCGGCCGAGCCGGAGGCGCCCGGGACGGCGGGAGGGCTTCTCCGGCAGCCAGCCGACCGCCATCGAACCGCCCAGCACGGAGAGGAACATGCCGACGAAGAACCCGCCCAGGTTGGTCAGCGGGAACGACGCCACGCCGACGATCACCGCCACCACGCCCGCGGTGTGCCGCTGGCTCGGCAGCAGCAGCATCAGCGCGGCCAGCGCCATCAGGATCGCGCCGCCCGCCATGCCGGTGATCCCGCCGACGCCGACGTGCAGGATCCGGCCGACCGGCGCCAGCGGCAGGTAGAGGATCACGAAGCCGCCGAGCCCGGTCCACGCCGAGGCCCAGAACGGGCGGGTGCGGCGCCAGCGGCGCAGGGCGAGGCGCCCGCGGGTGAACGCACCGGGCGTGCCGGAGGTCGTCGGGGTGCCGGGGGTGCCGGGGGTCGCGGGGGTGCCGGAGCTCGCCGGGGTGGTGGGGCCGGTCGGGGTGTCGGGGGTGGGCGGGGTGGGTGCCATCGGGGTCCTCGCTGGGGCGTCGTGAGGGTCGGGGGTGGGGGGGGGGGGGGGGGGGGGGGGGGGGGCCCCCCCCCCCCGCGGCGGCCCCCCCCCCCGCGCGGGCCCGGCCCCCCACCCCCCCCCCCCCCCCCCCCCCCCCCCCCCCCCCCCCCCCCCCCCCCC
>NZ_JBICYJ010000025.1:0-127126 GCF_043200835.1 Kitasatospora sp. NPDC048365 | reverse complement strand
CTCGGCCCCTGCGCCGGCGGCGCCGCCTACAGCCCCGCGCTGACCGACTTCGTCTTCATGGTCCGCGAGACCTCGCAGATGTTCATCACCGGCCCGGACGTCGTCCAGGCCGTCACCGGCGAGAAGATCACCCAGAACGGCCTCGGCGGCGCCGACGTCCACTCCAGCGTCTCGGGCGTCTCGCACTTCGTCTACGACGACGAGCAGTCCTGCATCGAAGAGGTGCGCTACCTGCTCTCGCTGCTGCCGCAGAACAACCGCGAGATGCCGCCGGTGCAGCCGAACGACGACCCGGTGGAGCGGCGCAACGAGTCGCTGCTCGACCTCGTCCCGGCCGACGGCAACCGCCCGTACGACATGCGCAAGGTCATCGAGGAGATCGTCGACCACGGCGAGTACCTGGAGGTCCACGAGCGCTGGGCCACCAACGTGATCTGCGCGCTGGCCCGGGTCGACGGCCACGTCGTCGGCATCATCGCCAACCAGCCGCAGTCGCTGGCCGGCGTGCTCGACATCAACGCCAGCGAGAAGTCCGCGCGCTTCGTGCAGATGTGCGACGCGTTCAACATCCCGCTGGTCACCATGCTGGACGTGCCGGGCTTCCTCCCCGGCGTCGACCAGGAGCACGACGGCATCATCCGGCACGGCGCCAAGCTGCTCTACGCGTACTGCAACGCCACCGTCCCGCGGATCCAGCTGATCCTGCGCAAGGCCTACGGCGGCGCGTACATCGTGATGGACTCCCGCTCCATCGGCGCGGACCTGTCCTTCGCCTGGCCCACCAACGAGATCGCCGTGATGGGCGCCGAGGGTGCCGCCAACGTGATCTTCCGCCGCGACATCGCCGGGGCCGAGGACCCCGAGGCGATGCGGGCGCAGAAGATCAAGGAGTACAAGAGCGAGCTCATGCACCCGTACTACGCGGCCGAGCGCGGCCTGGTCGACGACGTGATCGACCCCGCCGAGACCCGCGCGGTGCTGGCCTCCTCGCTGGCGATGCTCCGCACCAAGCACGCCGACCTGCCGAGCCGCAAGCACGGCAACCCCCCGATGTAACGCCCCTGTCGGCGCATCGGAACCCGGAAGACTTCTAGCCGCGAAAGAATCAGGAATCATGAGCGAACCTCTTGTCCGCATCGTCCGCGGCTCGCTGAACGACGAGGAGCTGGCCGCGCTCACCGCGGTGCTCGCCGCCCGCGCCGCCGCCCACCAGGCCGCCGCCGCGGCCGCCACCGCGGTGGTCGAGCCGATCGCCAACTGGCAGCGCCTGGAGCGCCGCACGGCCTACTACTCGCCGGTCAGCTGGCAGCAGGCCGCGTAGCGCAGGCACACGAAAGGGGCGCGAGGAACCGAGCGGTTCCTCGCGCCCCTGCGCTTCTCGCCCCTAGGCGGCGACGAGTGCGGCCGGCCTTCCGGCGTGCATGGTGGAGAGGTTGGCCGCCAGGCGCTGCGGGTCCTGGGCCAGCCAGAGCCTGAGGGCGGCTCCGAGCATGGCGCAGGACGAGCCGAGCCGGACGCCGGTGGACTGGGCGACCCGGGCGGTGGCGAGCACCAGCAGGTCGGCCAGGGCGGCCGGCAGCCAGACGGTGAGCGCGCACGGCGCCGGGACGGCCACCGCGGCGAGCAGCCGGTGGGCGTCGGCGGGGCAGTGCAGGGCCGGCAGGACGTCGAGCAGGCCGTCGGCGACCACCTCCGAGACGTCGCTGTGGTGGCCCTGGGCGAGATGCCGGAGCAGTGTTCTCTCCGCGGCGGTGATTCGGACGGTCAGCATGACCTCGTCGCACTCCAATGTGCGGCCCTCCTCGCGGCTGGTTCGGATTCTGCAAGGGAGACGACGCGACGCCCCCCGGTGTGACACGGCCCCGGTCAGACGCCGGCGTACGAGTGCTTGCCGGTGACGAAGATGTTGACGCCGTAGTAGTTGAAGAGCCAGCAGGCGAAGGCCAGCAGGGCCAGGTAGGCGGCCTTGCGGCCGCGCCAGCCGGCGGTGGCGCGGGCGTGCAGGTAGCAGGCGTAGGCGACCCAGGTGATGAAGGACCAGGTCTCCTTGGGGTCCCACTCCCAGTACTTGCCCCAGGCGGCCTCGGCCCAGATGGCGCCCGCGATGATGGTGAAGGTCCACAGCGGGAAGACCAGGGCGTTGATCCGGTAGGAGAGCTTGTCGAGCGTGGCGGAGGCCGGGAGGCGGCCCCAGACGGAGCCGGCCCGCGGGGTGGCGCCGGCGGCCAGGCGCCGCTCGTAGGAGTCCTTGCCGAGGTAGAGCACGGTGGCCACGGCCGCCGCGTAGAACGCGCCGCCGCACATGATGGCGGTGGAGACGTGGATCGCCAGCCAGTACGAGTGCAGGGCGGGGACGAGCTGCTCGGACTCGGTGTAGAGCACGGTGACCGCGATGCCGAGGGTGAGCAGCGCGGCGATCACCACCGGCAGGCCGAGCCAGCGGACGTTCTTCTTCGCGGCCATCAGGCCGAGGTACGCGGTGATCATCATCAGCGCGAAGGCGCAGGAGAACTCGTACATGTTGCCCCACGGCCAGCGCATGACCGACAGGCCGCGGGTGAGCACGCCACCGGCGTGCAGCAGGGCGCCGAGGACGGTGAGCGAGACGGCGATCCGGCCCGCCAGGTCGCCCTTCTCGCTGCCGCCGGCGGCGCCGGGGCCGTCCACCGGGACGCCGTCGCCGCGGCCGCTGGTGACCGTGGTGGCGCCGGCGTCGGCGAGGGCGGTGCGGGTGAGCGTGGTGGTGCCGCCGCCGGAGGACGCGACGGTGACGGTGACCTTGCGGACGCCCTTGGCGGAGTCGTCCGCGGCGGCGACGGTCTCGGCCAGCGAGGACTGCTCGGCGGAGCGGACCGCGACCGCGCCCTTGGCGCCGAACGTCCACTCGAAGAGGTGGGCGAACATGGCCAGGGTGTACACGGCCATCGCCGAGTAGATCAGCTTGTTGGAGAGGTCGGCCAGCTGCGGGTCGACCGAGGCGAGATGCACCGTCTACTCCTTGGAGTCCGGGTCGGCGGGGGTAACCGGGTCTGAGGGCCCGTCGGAGAGCTCGGTGTCGGGCTCGGTGTCGGGCTCGGTGTCGGGCCCGTCGGAGGGCTCGGTGTCGGGCTCGGGTGCGTCGATCGCCGGGGCGTCGTCCTGGAGCTCGACGGCGAGGTCGGCGAGCTCCTCGGCGGTCTTCGCGGACTCGCTGCGGGCCAGGCCGGCCACCTCGACGAGGGTGCGGCCGTCCGGTCCGGCGGTGGCGCGGACCCAGATCCGGCGGCGCTGGACGAACAGCGAGCCGATCAGGCCGAGGATGGCGGCGACGGCGCCGGCCAGCGCGACCGCGTTGCCGGGGCGGTGGGAGACGTTGAAGCTGGCCCACTGCTGGTAGCCGTCGAAGGTGATCGTCCCGTAGCCGTCCGGGAGGGTCCAGCCCTGGCCAGCCTTGAGGCGGGCGCGGGCGATGGTGCCGTCCTGCTGGAGCTGGGTCATCGCCTTGGTGTCGAGCTGGTACACGTTCTGCGGCACGCCGGCGTCCGAGCGCAGGTCGCCCGCGTACGCGGTGAGCACCAGCATCGGGTCGGCGGCGCCCGGGAACATCGAGATCGGGCCGGTCTTCTCGAAGGACTCCGGCGCGGTCGGCAGGAAGTACCCGCTGAAGCCGAGCTGGGTCTTCTTGCCGTTGGCGTCCTGGCCGTAGTCGTTGACCTTGATGACGCCGGTGGAGGTGAGGTTGCCGTCCTGCGGGAGGAAGGCCGTCGGGCCGCGGTAGACGATCTCGTTCTTGGCGTTGCGGACGGTGACCACCGGCGCGTAGCCGTGGCCGATCAGGAAGACCTTGGAGCTGCCGATCTCCAGCGGGTGGTTGACCGAGATGGTGGAGGTCTTCAGTTTGGTGGCGTCCGACCCCTCCCAGTACCGGATGTGCGCGGTGAACTCGCGGGCGCTGCCCGCCTGGTCGCCGCTGGTCTGGTACTTCGCGGTGAAGCCGTCCAGCTTGAAGCCGAAGGCGTCCAGGTCCTCGGCGGTGTAGAACGCCGAACCGGTGAAGTCGTCCAGCTGGGTGGTGGTGTTGGAGTAGCCCTGGCCCTCGACCACCAGCTTGCCGCCGGAGCCGCTGGCCAGGCTGGCCCAGGCGAAGCCGGCCAGCAGGGCGAACAGCGAGAGGTGGAAGGCCAGGTTGCCGACCTCGCGCAGGTAGCCCTTCTCGGAGGAGACCGCGCCGCCGCCCAGGTTGGCCCGGAAGCCGCGCTTCTTCAGCAGCCGGTACGCGGCGGCGTTGACCGCCTTCGGGTCGGCGCCGGTGTGCCAGGCGGCGTACACCGGCATCCGGGTCAGGACGCGCGGGGCGGCCGGCGGCTGGGCGCGCAGCACGCCGACGAACTGCCAGGTGCGCGGCACGATGCAGCCGGCCAGCGAGACGAACAGCAGGATGTAGATCGCGGAGAACCAGACCGAGCTGTAGACGTCGAACAGCTGGAGCTTCTCGTAGACCGGCGTGACGCCCTTGTGCGCCGCCTTCCACTGCTCGACCTTGAACGCGTTCTGCCCGGTCTGCGGGATCAGCGAGCCGGGGATGGCGGCGAGCGACAGCAGGAAGAGCAGGATCAGCGCGACCCGCATCGAGGTCAGCTGGCGCCACATCCACAGCACCCAGCCGCGGATCCCTATCCCGACGACCGGCCCGTCCGACTCCTCGGGGGCACTGGTCAGCCGCTCGGCGTCCGCCGTGTCGGGGCCGGTCTTGGTGTCGCTCACGGTCAGATTCCGATCGGGAAGTCGCTGGTGAGGTACTGGAGCTGGTTGACCATGGCGTCCCAGGCCCCGGTCACCAGCAGCAGGCCGACCGCGACGAGCATGCCGCCACCGATCCGCATGACCCACTGGTAGTGCTGCTTGATCCAGCCGAACGCGCCCAGCGCCTTGCGGAAGGCGAGCGCGGCCAGCACGAACGGTACGCCCAGGCCCAGGCAGTAGACGGCCATCAGCAGTGCGCCGCGCCCGGCGCTGGCCTGGGTGAAGGCCAGCGACTGGATCGCGCCCATGGTCGGGCCGATGCACGGCGTCCAGCCGAGGCCGAAGACCACGCCGAGCAGCGGCGCGCCGGCCAGGCCCACCGCGGGGCGGCGGTGGGTGCGCAGCTCGCGCATGGTGAAGCCGGGCAGCAGCCCCATGAAGGCCAGGCCCATGGCGACGGTCAGCACGCCCATGACGATGCTGATCGCCCGCTTGTGGTCCAGCAGGGTCTGCCCGAAGGAGCCGAACAGCGCGCCCATCGAGACGAAGACCGCCGCGAACCCGGCGATGAACAGCGCCGAGCCGAGCAGCATCCGGCCGCGCCGCCCGCCGCGGGCGTCCGCGAGGTCGGCGGCGGAGAAGCCGGTGACGTAGGAGAGGTAGCCGGGGACGAGCGGCAGCACGCAGGGCGAGAAGAAGGAGACCAGGCCGGCGGCGAGCGCGATCGGGAGGGCGAGCAGCAGCGCGCCGCTGCCGACCGTGTCGTTGTACCCGACGGCGGCCGCGAGGTCGGTGGTCACTTCGGCTCCGCCACGACCGGCTTGATCATCGACTCGAGGTCCTCGGCGGAGATCGCGTGCATCGAGCGGGCGGCCAGCCTGCCCTCGCGGTCGACCACGATGGTGGTGGGGATCGACTGGGGGTTGAGGCTGCCCTTGGGGAACTTCAGGATCTGGGTGCCGTCCGGGTCGTAGATGGACGGGTAGGTGATGCCGAAGTTCTTCTCGAAGCTCACCGCGTTGGCCGGGTCGGTGTCCCGGGTGTTGATGCCGAGGAACTGGACGCCCTGGTCGGCGTACTTCTGCGCGACCTCCTGCAGGCCCTTGGCCTCGGCCCGGCAGGGGTTGCACCAGGAGCCCCAGATGTTCAGCACCACGACCTTGCCCTTGTAGTCGGCGAGGGCGAGGGTGCCGGAGCCGTCCAGTCCGGTGCCGGAGATGTCCGGGGCGGGGGTGCGGTGGCCGGCGGCGGCGGTGTCGATGCCGCCCTTGCCGGTGATGAAGCCGGTCTGCCCGTCACCGCTCGTCGAACCGGAGCTCGAACAGCCGGCGAGGGCGAGGACACTGGCCGCGCCGAGGACGGCGGCGAGGCGGAGGCGGCGGTGGGTCGTCCCAGACATGTGAAAAGTTTCGCATGGGACTTCGGGCCGTTTGAGGGGGGTCCGGCCTTGCGTGTCGGACCCCCCATGACCTGCGGTTTTACCCCTTATGATCCACTTAGTCCGGGCATTTTGGACCGTGGTCGGGCTTACGCGCCGAAGCTCTTGGCGACCGGCGCGTCGCCCTTCTTCCCCTTGCCCACCAGGTGCGCCGGGAGCAGGTCGCGGGCCGGCTCGCGGTAGCCGACCGAGACGATCCGGTCGCCCTCGTACGTGAAGCTGGTCAGCGAGGCGAGCGAGCACTGCCGGCGGCGCGGGTCGTGCCACAGCCGGCGGCGCTCGGCGAAGGAGCGGACGATCCAGATCGGCAGCTGGTGGCTGACGCAGACCGCCTCGTGCCCGCGGGCGGCGTCCCGGGCGGCGGCCAGCGCGCCCATCATCCGCACCACCTGATCGATGTACGGCTCGCCCCAGGACGGCTTGAACGGGTTGGTCAGGTACTTCCAGTGGCTCGGGTTCTTCAGCGAACCGTCGCCGACGCCGAAGGTCTTGCCCTGGAAGATGTTGTCCGCCTCGATCAGCCGCTCGTCGACCGCGACCTCCAGGCCGTGCGCCTTGCCGATCGGCTCGGCGGTCTCCTGCGCCCGCTCCAGCGGCGAGGCCACCACGTAGGTGATGTCCCGGTCCGCCAGGTGCTCGGCCACCCGGTCGGCCATCTGCCGGCCCAGCTCCGACAGGTGGTAGCCGGGCAGCCGGCCGTACAGGATGCCCTCGGGGTTGTGCACCTCGCCGTGCCGCATCAGGTGGACGACGGTGGTGTCCTTGCTCACGTTCTCTCCTCGGTGGCGCCGTGCGTTCGGGGTACTGCTCAGGCGGTGGCTTCGGCGGCCGCGCGGGCGGCGGCCGGCAGCGCGGCGGCGATCCGCTCGATCGCCCGCTCGTCGTGGGCGGACGAGACGAACCAGGACTCGAACGCCGACGGCGGCAGGTAGACGCCCTGGCTCAGCATCGCGTGGAAGAAGGCGTTGAAGCGGAACGCCTCCTGGCGCTTGGCCGTGTCGTAGTCGGTCACCTGCTCGTCGGTGAAGAACACCGAGAACATGTTGCCCGCCTTCTGCAGCCGGTGGACCACGCCCTCCTTGGCCAGCGCGTCGGCGACCAGGCCGGAGACCTGCTCGGCGACCCGGTCCACCGTGGCGTACGCCTCGTCGGTGCAGTGCCGCAGCTGGGCCAGGCCCGCGGCGGTGGCGATCGGGTTACCGGAGAGGGTGCCCGCCTGGTAGACCGGGCCGGCCGGGGCCAGGTACGCCATCACGTCCGCGCGGCCGCCGAACGCCGCGGCCGGGAAGCCGCCGCCCATCACCTTGCCGAAGGTCAGCAGGTCCGGCGCCCAGCCCTCGTGGGCCGCCTCCAGGCCGTACCAGCCGGCCCGGGAGACGCGGAAGCCGGTCATCACCTCGTCCGAGACGAACAGCGCCCCGTCGGCCTTGCAGAGCTCCGCCAGGCCCTTGTTGAAGCCGGGCAGCGGCGGGACGACGCCCATGTTGCCCGGGGACGCCTCGGTGATCACGCAGGCGATCTCGCCCGGGTGCGCCTTGAAGGCCTGCTCGACGGCGGCCAGGTCGTTGTACGGCAGGACGATGGTGTCGCCCGCCTGGGCACCGGTGACGCCCGGGGTGTCGGGGAGGCCGAAGGTCGCGACGCCGGAACCGGCGGCGGCCAGCAGCGCGTCCACGTGACCGTGGTAACAGCCGGCGAACTTCACGATCTTGGCCCGGCCGGTGAAGCCGCGGGCCAACCGGATCGCCGACATGGTCGCCTCGGTGCCCGAGGACACCAGGCGCACCTGCTCGACCGGCGCGATCCGGGAGACGATCTCCTCGGCCAGCTCCACCTCGCCCTGGCCGGGCGTGCCGAAGGACGTGCCGCGCGACACCGCCTGCCGCACCGCCTCCACCACCGCCGGGTGCGCGTGGCCCAGGATCATCGGGCCCCAGGAGCAGACCAGGTCGACGTACTCGCGCCCGTCCGCGTCGGTCAGGTACGGGCCGGTGCCCGACACCATGAAGCGCGGGGTGCCGCCCACCGCGCGGAACGCGCGCACCGGCGAGTTCACGCCACCGGGGGTCACGACCGAGGCGCGCTCGAACAGCGACTGGGACTGGGGGGCTTCGTACGGGTAGCTCATCGGCACGCTCATCGGGCTCGCTCATCCGTGGGTCCGCGGGAGGGTTACCCGGACATGCTCTCAAATCGTGTCCTTGCGTTCTGCATGTCGGACCCGATCATCTGGAACGATGATCCGTGTGCTGGTGCCTTTACAGGCCGTGTCGAAGGTAGGGTCTGAGGTACGCCTGTCCTTACGGCGATGACTAGGACGGCGCAAGACGGGTAATGGGCACGTTCGGAGGACACCGAGCGTGCGGGGGTCTGTCGATTCCGGCGAATTCCGGTGAGGATGGTCCGAGTGTCCGAGGCGCAGGACGGTTTCGAGGAGGCCGCGGGTGGTTCCCGCAGGCCTGCCGGGGCCGCTGGCGGGGGTGCGGCGGGTGCGGGCAGGGGCAGGCGGGGAGGCGAGGGCAGAGTGGGGGTCACCTACAAGTACTTCGGCGCACCCGACCGGGCCACCGCCGCCAGAGTCCCCACCGCACTGGGCCCCGGCGGCCTGGGGCTGGACGCGGGCGAGCTCGGCGCGCTCGGCCGGCTCGGCGACCTCATGGAGACCAGCGGCTCGACCAACGGCCACCTCTCCACCAAGATCAAGCCGGAGACCATGAGCGCCATGGTCCTCACCGGCATCACCGGCGTGCCCCTGCACCAGGTGCCGCCGCTCGAACTGGTCGTGCTCCACCCCGACTACGCCGTCGTCCAGCTCCCGCACAACGTCGTCGAACCGCTCCGCAAGGCCGACGAGACCGAACTCGGCGCCGCCGCGTTCATCTGGTCCACCGTCCCCGACCGGCGCGGCCCGCGGGACGCCTTCGTGATCTACCAGATGCTCCACGAGTGGCAGGACTTCGCCAACCGCCTGCACGACGCCGGGCACCAGCTGTACTGCCTGGTCTGGCCCTGACCTGCGGCTCCACCCCTTTCTGATCTTCCTTTCGGGGCTACTCGGAGGACAGCCGGAAGGGGGTCGTCAGGCAACCAGGGCACATTGGGGGCACATCCCTCCGGAAGTGCCCTCACGGCCGGCTCCGCCAGGGTCGCTCTCGGTCTCAGCGAGGAGGAAGGCGTCGGTCGCGGAGCGGCTGCGACCCTCACTGCTCGGCATGAGGTGAGTGTAGGTCCGGAGCGTGAAGCCGGGGTCTGAGTGCCCCAGGTAGACCGCGAGGGCCTTGATGCTGGTGCCGCCTTCGAGCTGGGCAGAGGCATACGCATGGCGGAGTGCGTGCATCCCGTCGTCCGGAGCTGCCTCGAAGTACTGCGAGCCGGTCACGCGCGGCGGGATCACTCCGGCGTGCACCAGGGCGCGCTTCCAGGTGCCCTGGTTGAAGACGCTCCGGTTGTACGGCTTGCCCTTGGCGTCCACGAAGAGGAGCTTGAGCCGCTTCTGCTTGCCGTCGGGACGGTGCCAGGGCAGGACCACCGGAGTCGCCCCGAACTCGGCTATGTGCGCGCGGAGCGCCGCCGCCGTGGCCGGCGACATCGGCACGGAGCGGATCTTGTCCCCCTTCGGCAGGGCGAACACCAGCTTCGTGCCGACGATGCGGATCTGCTGGTTCACGTGCAGCCAACCGCCCTCGAAGTCGATGTCATCCTCGGTCAGGGCGAAGATCTCCCCTTGGCGGAGGCCGCAGCCCACGCCGACGGCGCCGCCCGCCCGGAAGCTCGCAGGGAGCCCGTCGAGGACGGCCAGCACCCGCTCACGGGTCCACGGCACGACGGGCTTCGGCGGGATCTTGGGCCATGTGACGGAGTTCGCCTTGCAGGGATTCCGCTTCAGAATCCCGGAGTCGACGGCGGCGTCGAAGATGCTGCTGAGGATGTCCCCGATGCCACCGATGGTCGACGCCTCCAGCGGAACGTCCTGCAACTCTTTGATCCAAGTCCGGACCGGCTCGGGGTCGTTGAACACCCGCATCTCGAAGTGGCCGAGCCGACCGACGATGTGGTTTCGGATCACGCCCCCGTACCGAACTTCGGTGGTCGGGCCAGCAGTGTTCGACTTGAACCACTTCTGCGCGTACACGCCGAGGGTGACCTTGGTCGCCGCCGGGTCGACGTACGTCCCGTCGTCGAGTGCGGTCTTGAGCTCTGCGATCCGGGTTTCGGCCTTCGACTTGAGCTCGAAGTCCTCCTTCTTCTGGCGGCCTTGGGGGTCGCGGTAGCGGACCTGCCAGCGCTTGCCCTTGCCGTGGTCGGCGGTGGGGTACTTGCCCTTGTGCTCGCGGCAAGGCTTGTCGGTGGGGCGGGGGTGGGATTTGTGCCAGGTGTCGTAGACGGTCGCCATTCGGCTCCTTTGCTCGGGGACATACGGAAGAACTGCCTATGGCCGGCAGCAGGGAGAGGGAAGGTGGGGGGTCTCGGCACCGGGGTGAGCCGCGAATGCAGAATGCTCCCGGAGGGAATCCCTCGGGGCGGGTGTTGGATGTTTATCGATGAGCGGACCGTTGTCAAGTCCGATCTCCCGGATGGGACATTCGTGTGCCGGATAGTGCTCGACAGTGTCGGATCATCCCGAGCCTGAGCGTGCGCGCGGGATGGAGCGTCGCCGGGCCCGGAAGCCGTTGCGCCACCCGGTCGGAGCGGCTTGCGAGGGCAGGTCGCGCCCGGGCCGACCTGCCTGGGGCGGCCAGGTCGGGAAGATCTTCTGGGCGAGTTGCCGCGAACTCCTTGGCGACTAAAGAGGGCGGTCCGTAGGGTTTTCCTCGGAGGCAGGCGCTCCTCGGCCCCGCGCTCCGCCCTACCGGTTCCGGACCGTTTTTGGCCCCGAGTCGCATTTCGCGGACACTCTCTCCGCACGGCCACCCGATACCCCTCCCCGAGGGTCTATTCGGCGTGCCCGAATTCCCTTGCCCCCTGCCCGTTGGAGCCCTCTTGTCGAAAACCTCTCGTGCCGCCGTCGATCGTCGTCCGCTGGCCACCGCGGAGGAGCTCGCCGCGTTCCTCGGCATCCCGCTGGGAACCGTGTACGCGTGGCGGCACCGTGGCCAGGGCCCGGCGGCGATCAAGGTCGGCCGGCACCTGCGCTACCGCTGGGCGGAGGTGGATGCCTGGCTGGACCGCCAGAGCGGCGACACGGCCGCGTGACCTTACCGCGCCCCCTCAGCCCGACCCCGCTTCCCCTTCCCGTTCCTGCCCACTACTGGCGGCGCGCACCACCCCTGTCGTGTGCCGCGGTCTGGAGGCCCACCATCACCACGCTGCCCACCCCTCCCGACCCTGCCGAGGAGACGTCGGCCACCGACACCCCTGAAGCGGATGTCCTTCGGGCCGTTGGCGCGCTGCCGGACGCGCCCGAGTCGTCGGGTGCCGCGCTGCTGGCCGAGCTGCGTGAGCACATCAGCCGGTACGCGATCCTGCCGTCCGTGGAGGCGTTGGACGCGGTCACACTGTGGGTCGCTGCGACGCACCTGCAGGTGGCGTGGCACAACGCTCCGCGGCTGGCGATCGTGGCCCCGGCCCGGCGGTGCGGCAAGTCTCGTCTCCTCGACATCCTGGTCGAGACCGTCCACGACCCGCTGATCACGATCAACACCAGCGCCTCGGCCATCTACCGCACGATCAGCGACCGGCCCAGGACCCTGCTGGTCGACGAGGTCGACACCATCTTCGGCAGCTCCCGGGCTGCCGAGACGAACGAGGGCCTGCGAGGCCTGCTGAACGCCGGCCACCAGCGCAACCGGCCGGTCACCCGCTCCGCGGGCAGCGGGCACCAGCCGCGCGACTTCGACACCTTCGCGATGGCCGCCCTCGCTGGGATCGGCGACCTGCCGGACACAGTCATGGACCGGTCGGTCGTGATCCGCATGCGCCGCCGCGCCGACGGAGAGGTCGTCGCGCCGCTGCGGGGCCGCCGCGACGGCGTCCTGCTCCGGGAGATCAGCGCCAAGCTCGCCCTGTGGGCCGCCCGCGTCCTGGACGAGGCCAAGGCCCTGCAGCCGGACATGCCGGTCGAAGACCGGGCAGCCGACACGTGGGAGCCCCTCGTCGCTGTCGCCGACCTCGCCGGCGGCTCCTGGCCGCGCCGAGCCCGCCTCGCGTGCGTGTGCATGGTCGCTGCGGAGGAGGAGGCCGAGGAGGACAGCTGCGGTTCGGCGCGGATCCTCGCCGACATCCGCCGGATCTTCGTCGCCCACGGAGACCCGGACACTCTGCCCACCACGGCGATCCTCGCGTCACTGAACGACGACCCCGAGGCGCCGTGGGCCGAGCACGGACGCGGCGGCCTGACCGCCCGCGGACTCGCCGGGCTGCTGAAGGACTACCGGATCTCCTCGGCCAACATCCGGATGCCCGACGGCACCCAGCGCAAGGGCTACACCTTCAACCGGTTCGCCGATCCCTGGCGCCGCTACTGCCCCCGGGTCCACCCGGTGCCCCCTCCCGGCCGAGCCGCCTGAGCCCACCCTCGGGGTGCGGTAGATGCCGTACCTGGCGTCGCATCCCCGCCGCCACGAACCCGCGGCCGAGACGGCAACGGACCGGCAGCCGTGACCCTGTGCACTGCCCACGAGACCCTCGCCGCAGACCAGGCTCGCCGGCCGGTACGCGACCAGGACGCTTGGCGCGACGGATCGCTGTCCCGCACAGGCCAGTCGCGGCAAGGGATCTCGGCGTGCAAGACGGAAGCGACGCACCGCAGCCCAGACCTGGGGACGGGCTATGACGATCACCTAGCGACTCGTCCGCACACCGGACGGGCGGGTCTGCGCGGACGGCGGACGGACGGCTCGGCAGAACCGGACGGACGAGTCGCGCGGACGGACGGGTCGGTGCGGACGGACGGCTCGGCTGGACCGGACGGGTCGCGCGGACGGCGGACGGACGGCTCGGCAGGACCGGACGGGACGCGCGGACGGCGGACGGACGGCTCGGCAGAACCGGACGGACGAGTCGCGCGGACGGACGGCTCGTGCGAAAGCGGACGGACGGGTCGGTGCGGACGGACGGGTCGCGCGGACGGACGGGTCGGTGCGAAAGCGGACGGACGGGTCGCGCGGACGGACGGGTCGCGCGGACGGCTAGACCGGACGGGAACTCCGTCCGGTCATCCGGACGGGTCGGACTGGACGGTCCACCCCCGTGGCCCGTCCGCATCTCACCTACCTGGCCGCGACCGATCAGCCCGAACTATCGAGGAGGACTCCCCTGACCAACTACCACCACAACCCCGAGCACACCGACGGTGCCGACGCCGGTCTGGACGCGCTGTTGGACTCGCCCGCGTTCACCCGTGACCTGCGGCGGGCGTTCGGCCTGACGGCCACCCCTGGCGGAGCCAGTAGTACCCCGAGTCCGACTCGCGGCCGGACACGGGGGGTCTCCGCCCCGCGGGTGGCGGAGCGGGTCCGGCGCGGGGGCGCGCCAGGCCAGGGGTTTGGGGCCGAGGGCGGCCCCGAACCGGACGAACTCCACACCGCGCAGAGCGCGATCCTCACCGACCACCACCGCCACGAAACCGCCACCACCGCCGACTCCGAGGCCGGCGCCGCCGTGCCGAGGAACCGCCGCTTCGAGGGCGTCAAGCGCGAGGAGCGCGTCGGCCCGCTGCGGTTCAAGCCCGACGAACACGGCCGGCTGCAGGCGGCCGCGCTCGCCCACGGCTACAACGGCGTGTCCGGGTTCGCCGCCGACGTCGTCCTGGCGTTCGTCGAGGGCCGGTTCTTCATCGACCTGCCCCTCGCCGAGGAGCGTCGGGCGACCCACCACTTCCGGTCGGTGTTCCTGCGCAGGCACGACCGGCTGGGCAACAACGTCAACCAGATCGCCCGCGCCGACAACGGCGGCTACCAGCGCCCCGACCACAGCACCCGCACCATCGACCGGCTGCTGCGCCTGCAGACCGAGATCGCCCAGGCCCTGCGCCCGCCCGCCGACCAGGAGACCCAGCCCCGCCCGTGATCGCCGCCATCAAGGACCCCGGCTCCAACACCCGCGGCCTGCTCGCCTACCTCTACGGCCCCGGCCGCCACGACGAACACCTCGACCCGCACATCGTCGCCGGCTTCGCCATGCTCGCCATGCCCGACCCCGGCCGCGACGAGCAGGCGACCCTCACCCAGCTCGCCCGCTACCTCGACGAACCCGTCGCCCTGCGCAACAGCGAAGCCGGCACCAGGCTCACCGGGCACGTCTGGCACTGCCCCGTCCGCGCCGCCCCCGAGGACCGCCACCTCTCCGACACCGAATGGGCCGACATCGCCCACCGCATCGTGGCTGCCGCCGGCATCGCCCCCGACCGGGACGACCTCGCCTGCCGCTGGATCGCCGTCCGCCACGCCGACGACCACATCCACATCGTTGCGACCACCGTCCGCGAGGACGGCCGCCGCCCGAAACTCCACGGCAGCGGCAAGCGACTCGCCACCGCCTGCCGACAGATCGAGAAGGACTACGGCCTGCGCCGCCTCGGCCCTGGTGACGGCACCGCCGCCAAGCGCCCCACCCAGGCCGAGATGCACAAGGCCAAGCGCCTCGGCTGGAAACAGCCCAGCCGCACCTGGCTCGAGGAGCGCATCCGCGACGCCATCCCCCACGCCTCCCGCATCGAGGAGCTCCTCGCCTACCTGGAGGCCGACGGCATCCAGGTCAAGATCCGCCGCCTGCCGTCCGGCGACCTCAAGGGCTACTCCCTCGCCCGCCCCGGCGACCTCAACGCCGACGGGACACCCAACTACCTCTCCGGCAGCACCATCGCCCCCGACCTGTCCCTGCCCAAGCTCCAAGCCCTCCTCGCCGCCGGCGCCCCGGAGGAACACCCCACCGCCCGCCGCTACCGGCACACCAGCGGCTGGCAGCGCACCACCGACACCCTCGACACCCTCCACCAACACCTCACCGAGGAGACGACCACCGGCGGTGAGGAAGGGGACGGTGCGCTCGCGCAGGCCCAGATCACCGCGCTCGGCGACATCCTCAACGCCACCACCCAGACCGCCCCCGCCGACCTGCGCGCCGAACTGCGAGCCGCCACCCGCACCTTCGCCCGCGCCCAACGCTCCAAGATCCGCGCCGACCATCAGGCCGCCGCCGGCCTTCGCCACGCCGCCCGCGACATCCTCCGCACCGGCGACGGGCCCGGCAGCACCCTCGCCGCCCTCATCGCCGCCCTCGTCTGGGCGGCGATCCTCGCCGAGCGCTGGCACCGGGCCCGAGGCCACCACCAGCAAGCCCACGCCGCCCAGCTAACGGTCCAGCACCTCCAGACCGCCTACGACCAGGCCGCCGCCGAACACCTCACCGCCCCCACCCACCGCCCACCCAGCACGGAGACGATCAACGACCTCACCCACGACCTGCGCGCCGCCGTCCCCGACCACGCCGCACGGATCCTCGCCGACCCCGCCTGGCACGCCCTCGCCACCGTCCTCGCCGACGCCGAAACCGGCGGCCACCAACCCCGCCGACTCCTCCAGGAAGCAGCCGCCCGCCGCGAACTCACCACCGCCCGCCAACCCGCCAAGGTCCTCCTCGGCCGCATCCAGCACACCAGCCGAGGCCCCGCCCCCAACCGCGCCGCCGACGCAGCCCGACTCCGCACCATCACCCGCCACAACCCCGCAACCACGACACCCCCGCCACCGCACCGGACCGGCAACGACCCGCACCGCCGCACCCGCTGAACCCCCACAGCCATCCGAGTCGCACCGCCGGCCAGTCGCACCCGTCCGGGCCCGCGGCACCCGCCACCTCTACCGGCAGCCCCGCTGGCAGTCACGGGAACAGCCGAAGACCCCCGGTCCGGCCGCCGAGGACTCTGCAGCCCGCGCACCGCCGGCCGCCCCGCAACACCCCACCACCACGCACCCCCAACCTCCGACACCCAGGAGCCTCCTTGCCCCAGCACACCATCCGCACCAACGTCGTCGACCTGCTGCTCAACGCGGACTACTCGCAGTACCGCAGCACCAACACCCTGCTCCACCAGGACGGACGCCCCTTCACCAAGGAAGAACGCGCCCTCGCCGACAGCGCCACCCAGGCAGAACTCCAGGCGACCCTCGAACTGGGCCACCAGGAGACGGCGGCCGCGCGCGAGCTCGACGAAGCCACCCAAGCCATCGTCGCCCTCCTGCTCCGGTACCTCGCCAACCTCCCGGCCGGCAGCGTGGCCCGCGACGCCGTCGCCATCATGACCAGCCACGACCGCACCGAATACGAGCGCCTGCTCGCCATCGCCGCCCCCAACGGCCCGATCCTCATCCCCACCGAGGACTGACCCACCACCGTCACCCCGGCCCGGCACCCGCCCGGCCAGGGTGACGGTTTGATGTCTTCTTCCGCGATCGGGAAGCATCCCCGCCCGCCCGACGTCGTGTGGTGCTTGCAACCGTCACCGACGTGGAAGGGCACCACACTTGACCAACCCCGCCGACCCCGACCGCGACCCCCAGCACCGCAACATCGTCCTCGCCGTCCCCCACCCCCAACCCCTCAACCCCCGCGGCATCACCATCACCTGCACGATGTGCAATGCCGCCCGCGACTGGCTCCTCGTCCAGGTCCGGAACCTGGTATTCGTGCGGTGCCGCTGCACCCACGAATGGCGCGAGCATGACCTGCAGACCGCCCACGTCACCGCCGCGCGTGGCAACGACGGCGAGCCGCTGCGGGAGTGGGCCTCGTTCGACGAGATGTACCGAGGCCTCGGGTTCGACGGACTGCTCGCCGGAGCCGTCTGGAACCTGGCCTGAACAGCACGGTGGTGTCACCAGCCGGTGACACCACCGTGGGGCACCACCAGCGGGCAGAGGCGCACCCCACCAACTGCCCTGCCGGTAACGGTCGCAGGATGTGATCGTGATCGCTAACGATCCCGTCGATCTTCCAGCAGTACGTGTGCTACGTTCGCTGGTCCAACCGAAAATAGGCGACCCCGGCGGTGCTGGTAACACCCCGGGGTCCGGCAACAGGAGCTGACACTCCCGATGCGTGTCCATCGTAGCGCCCACGTGCGCAACTTCACCGTGCTGCCCAACTGCGTGCTGCAGTACCGGCAGCTGTCCTACACCGCCCGCGGCCTGCTCGCCGACCTCCTCTCCCGCCCCGACGGCTGGCGCGAGGACGGACGCCACATGGCCGACACCAGCCCCCAGGGACGCGGCGCGATCCGCAAGGCCCTGAAGGAGCTGACCGACGCCGGCTACTACCGCGTCGCGAAGATCCGAATGCCCGACGGCACCATCCGCACCGAGACCCACGTCTACGACACCCCCCAGCTCGCACTGCCGGGTGCCACCCGTCCGGTCTCCGGTGAAGCGACCACCGGCCGTCCTGACACCCTTCCAAAGGACCGGTACCAAGAACCCTCCCTCCCCGCCGAGCAGACCGACCAGCCGGAGGCCGCCTCCGCCACCGAGCCGCAAGCTGAGGCGGGAGGGCGGGAGAAGAACCCACTGGACACCGAAGAGCCTTCGGCAGTGCCGGACAAGCAGGTCCGCGAAGCGGTCGCCACCCTATTCCGGGTAATCCGCCCCGAACCGCGCCTTCGCCTCGGCCAGGCCGAAGCCGAGGAGCTCGCACCCCTGGTCACCCAGTGGCTGGAACGCGGCAGCACCCCCGCCGACCTCGCCGCGGCCCTGCTTCCGGGCCTGCCCGCCCCGATGCACTCACCGGCGGCGGTGCTCCGCAACCGGCTGGAGCGCAAGATGCCGCCCGTCCAGGCCGCTGTAGGTCCCGCAGCGGCCCGGTATGCCGAGTGCGCCAAGTGCCACGACCCGGTGCCCCAGCCGGGCATCTGCGGCCCCTGCGCGGGCCTCGCACCCCGAACGGTCGGGGTCGGCGGTGGCGAGGCTGCAGCCCGCAGCGGTGCGGCCCGCGTCAGGGCGGCCCTGCTCTCGGCGAAGACGGGCGGCTTGGGATTGGGCGGCCTGGCCACCGCAGGGTAGGTGCCTGCGGGCACCCGCCGCACCCTCGGGCCGCTACGACAGGTCGGGCGGGACGGGCAGGTCCACCGCGCAGCAGCGGAAGCCCGTGTCGTCGTCCAGCATGGTCGACGCCGCGTCGTTGAAGGCGGACGGTACGGCACGGGCGAACGGGCTGGTGAAGGCGCTGGCCTTGAGTTCGTGGCGCCCTGGGGCGGATTGGTCCTCGCACCACTCCCAGGTGTTCCCACACAGGTCGTAGACCCCGTACGGGCGCACACCGCTGTGGTAGCAGCTCACGGGAGTGGTGGAGCAGAGGCCGCTCTCGCGGCTGTTGCACTTCGCCGGCGTCGGCTGGTCGCCTCACGGGTCGACGTGGCCCCGCGTTCCGCGAGTGGCCTTCTCCCACTGGTGGCGCGGTGGGAGGGTCTTGCCGGCCCACTGCGCGTGCGCTGCTGCGTCGTCCCAGGTGAGGAAGACCGCCGGGTAGTCGAGCAGCTCGTCCGGGAAGCTCCCTCCACGGGGCGCGCGGTGGGAGGTGGCGTCGACGAGCGCCATCTGCCGGCCGTCGCCCGGGTGCCGCAGCTGCTGGCGGGAGAGTGCCATGCCGTCGTCGCCACCCGCATGGGGCAGCACCGAGGACGACCCGGCGGTGAGTCGGGAGAAGCGCTCGTGCACCTCGGTGTCCGACAAGGCCAGGGACGTGTCCAAGGCCGCCTGGTTCACCGGCCAGGGCGTGATGTCCACACCTCGGGCTTCCCACTTGGACGCCATTTTGGCGCTGATGCCCAGGTGAGCGCGAACGATTCGATGCTCATCCGCTTCGCCTGACGCAGCGCCCTGACTTCGGTACCGGTCCATGTCTCTACGGTTGCCACCGCAGCTCTCCCGCCCCACCGCCCTCGCGCGTTCATGTTCGGAAAGATGGTCCGACTGACGAGTCGACCTCTCACGCGGTAGAGGTCATCTGGCCGGCGCCCCTGTCCGCTGTGGGGTAGAGGTCGGAAAGATCCGCCCAGTCGGGGGCGTGCTGGAGGACGGTGCTGGCGAGGGAGAGTCGTGAGCAGCTGACGTTCTGGAGCGTGGCGTGAGTGCGCAGGGAGTGTCCCGACTCTGAGAGCGCCATGGCGTGGATCATGGCGCGCTGTCCACACCAGGTCCTCGAAGGCCTCGCCGCCGGCTAACGCACCCTTGCCACCCGCCTCATCGCCGGCTAAGCCGAGCCACACGAGGCGGGCAAGGCAGCCTGACCCAGCCGGGGCCGGCCAACTCGCCGGTCGAGATGTCGGCTTGATGTCGCCTGCGGCGGTCTCTCTGACCGGCATATCAGCTGACAGCTGTCCAGCCCCAGGGGCGTGGACCGTTCTGCCCTTGCAGGCAGGAGAGACGGTAGTGAGCTTCCGCCCGGTGCCGGTCTGGATCGGCCGCCGCGTGCTGGAGAGCGAAGCAGGTGACCCGGAGCTCACGGATGCTCCTCAGCACCGGGTAGCCGGGCCAGGTCATCACGTCGGCACCGTACGCCTCGCAGAAGGCGGTGTACTCGCTGTCCGAAACGGTGCCGAAGGTGCTGAAGCCGACGGCGGTAGCGGTGAGGTCCCACTCGGGAGGCCCGATGGAGGTTCGTTCGAAGTCGAGCAGGTAGGTGGTGGTCGGGGTGACCGCTACGTTGCCGCCCCACGCATCCCCGTGGATGACGCTCGCGGGTAGGCCCGGCGGGAGGCTCAGCCATGCCGCCTGGAGCTCTTCCATGCGGTCGCGCAGCCACTGTCGCTGCGTGTCGTCGAGAGTGGCGGCCCCGTCGATCCTGACGGCCAGCCGAACGAACGGGTCAAGCTGGCCCAACGGGAATTCAGGAACGGCAAGTTCGTGGACACGTCGCAGGAGCGGCGCGATGTCGGCAGCGGTGCCTGGCCGGTGCGGCGGTAGCTCGTGCCAGAAGGTCACGGGGTTGTTGTCGACATCCACCGGCTCTCGCAGGTGTTCTAGGGGGCGAACTGCAGGAACTCCGCAGTCGCGCAGCCAGCGTGCGACTGCCAGTTCGCGCCCGGCAGCAGCCGCCTGTCCAGGGCGGCTGATGCGAGCCACGATCCCCTGCGGCAATCGCCACAGGGCGTTCTCCCCGATCCGGATCGGTTCGGCTCCCGCTGCGGACAGGCCGACCGCCGCGCACGACATGAGCAGTAGGGAGTGGGAGTGCTCCAGGTTGCTCACGCTGCCACCGTAGCGGCGATCTGTTCCCGCAGGTCCCGGATGTCGCCAAGGTTGCGGTGGCGATGGGCGACTCGGCCGAGTTCAGCCAGCTCGTGGTTGGCACGCAGCGAGCTGAGGTCGTTGACCTCGGCGAGGGCGCTCCGGCCCTCGGCCAACGCCTGCTCGGGGTCACCGGCCGCCATCTGGAGCGTGGCGAGCTTGGTTCGGGAGAACGCGCGGGATCTGGCGAATCCGTCGCCGTGGCCGTTGACTGCGGCCTGGAGGCGCCGTAGGGCTTCCTGCGGCGGATGGCCGGCGAGGGCGAGGTCGAACAGGGCGTGGCCGGTGTCGCCGTGGTGCTGGGCGCCGTCGTAGTACGCCATCCACGGTCCCTCGGCGGCCGGGGTGATCGAGGTGAACGAGTCGTCGGACGCGCCGATCGCGGCCATGGTCTGCTGGGCTCGACCCATTTTTGCCAGGGCCCGCGCCCGGGCGTTGTGGAGCATGGACTGCTCCGCGGGGGAGAGCCGGTCGGCGCGGGCCAGGCCGAGCTCGGCGAAGGTGAGACCGGCATCGGGTTCTCCAAGCCAGATGGCCTGGCGGGAGCGGAGGTTGTACGAGATGGCGCGTAGCGGCCAGTTGTCCACTTCCTCGGCGCAGGATGTGGCGAAGGCGAAGAGCCGGCGGGCGTCTTCGTGGGCGAAGGCGTCGAAGGCCGACGCGCCGACCACGGTCGCCAGACGGCTGACGGCTCCGAACAGCTCAGCCCGCAACGAACTGGGGCAGCGACTGTTCAGGAGACCGGCAGCCCAGCGCAGTTGGGCGAGCGCCGTGTCGCGGACGACGCCGGCTCCACCGTAGAGGTTGTCCCAGCTGCGCAGTGTGGTCGCTGCGGTGCGGATCTGTTCGACGTCGGCGGGCCGAACCACCGCGGGTACCGCGGTGGCCGGGGTGGAGGTCAGGAGCTGGGCCAGGGGACCGGCGGCGAGTGCTGCACTCGTCACGGCAAGGAAGTTGCGTCGTTCCACGGGGTCGGACTCATTCCACTCGTAGGCGGGCGGTGGCAATTTCAGCGTGCCCCCGCGCACCTCCCCTCGGGGAGGCTTGACGGCCCCATTGCGCCGGTTGTCCATTACCGCTGGCCGGTTGTCCAATTCAGCCTCGGCCAGCACGACGCTTCGCGCGAGCACTCCGCCGGTCTCCAAGACCGCGTCTAACGCCTGGGCGTGGTGAAGCTTGCACGGCCGTTCCGCCCGCTCGATCTTGCTGATCAGGTCCCCACTCAAGTGGACCAACTGTCCGAGCCTGTCCTGGCTCAGTCCCCTGAGCTTCCGCCAGTACTGAAGTTCCGCGCCGAACCAGTGGGCCACGGATCGGGTGGGGTCCAGAGGCTTGAGTGGTCGCGGCATGTGATCCCCCAGGGCGTCTCTTGTGGACAGGGCCGCTGTCCGATTGCCGGCACTGGGCGGGCGGCTCACCGGCAGGGCTGAATATTTCCGAGCGCTCACCGCCCATTACACACCGCGACGGGCCAGGGGTGCAGGCGTTCGACACATCAGCGCGCGGCGAACGCGCGTGCTGCCCGCCGTAGCCGGACCGACCGAAGAGGAGATCGCCATGCAGCGAGTCAGCACGACCGTGCAGAACAGCAGCATCACCATCGAGACCGGGCGTCCGCTCCCCACCGACCTCGTCCTGCTGGAGCGCAAGGGACTCGGCCACCCCGATACCCTCGCCGACCACCTGGCCGAGGAGCTCTCCCGCGTGTACAGCCGCTACACGCTCGACCGCTTCGGCGCCGTACTCCACCACAACTTCGACAAGCTCGCCCTGCTCGGCGGCTCCTGCGAGGTCCGCTACGGCGCCGGCCGGATGACGGCTCCGGTGAAGGTGCTGGTCAACGGTCGGGCCGCATACGCCTGCGGCGGTGAGGGCATCCCGGTGCGGGAGTTGGTCGAGCAGGCCGTCATGGCCTTCTTTCACGACCGGCTGCCCGAGCTCGCGCGCCACCTCGACCTGGTCTTCAACATCACCAGCAACCCCAGCCCCGGCGCGGTGGTCACCGACGAGAGCGGCACCGACCGCTCGCGCTGGTTCGCGCCCCGCTCGGTGGACGACCTGCGCGAGCGCCACACCCTGATCGCCAACGACACCTCGCTCGGCACCGGCTGGGCCCCGATGGCCCCGTTCGAGCAGTTCGCCCACGCGCTCGTCAACCACTTTTCCGGCGTAAGCGAGTTCACCCGGGCGAACCCCTGGTGCGGCTCCGACGTGAAGCTGATGGGGCACTTCGACGGCGTCCAGGCCGAGGCCATCCTGTGCGTCCCGCAGAAGTCCGAGCACGTGCCCGACCGGGCCGCGTACCTCGCCAACAAGGAGGAGGTCCTGGCCGAGTGCGCCCGGTTCGCCGAGCAGCACCTCCCCGGCGTCGAGATCACCTTCCTCCTTAACGCCCGCGACGTCCCCGAGAAGGACGAGCTCTACCTGACCTACACCGGCAGCTCCATCGAGTCCGGCGACGAAGGCGTCGTCGGTCGCGGCAACCGGGTCAACGGCCTCATCACCCCGCTCCGCCCGATGAACCTCGAAGGGGCCAGCGGAAAGAACCCGGTCTACCACGTCGGGAAGCTCTACAACCTCGCGGCCACCCGCCTCGCCCAGCGCCTGTACGACGAGACCGGCAGCTACGCCGAGGTGCACCTGGTCAGCGCGACCGGCCAGCGGCTCGACCAGCCCTGGAAGGTCCTGGTCCGGCTCGCGGCCGAGGACCCGGAGATCGAGAAGGTGCAGGCCCAGGTCGCCCTTGCCCTCGGGGGCTTCCCGGAGCTCACCGCCGAGCTCGTCCACCACGGCGTCCGGCTCAGCTGATGCACACCCAATCGCCCACGCTCCTGACCCCGCGCAGCGCTTGGCAGCGGCTCCGGGAGCACTACGGTCCGGGGGTCCACGGGTGGCTGGCCCGCGCCCCTGAGGTCTTCAACGAAGCCGCACGCCGCTGGCAGTTGACCCTCGACAGCTATCACGACGCCGGCCACGCATCCCTGGTGATGGTGGCGCGCGAGCGAACCAGCGGGCGCGAGGTCCTGTTGAAGGCATGGCCCGACCACAGCCGCTATCGCAACGAGATGATCGCACTGGGCATCTGGGCGGCCGGCCCGGCCGTCAGGGTGCTTGAGCACGCGGACGACCTCGGCGTCGCCGCCCTGGAGATGGTGGCAGCCGTACCCGGCGGATCCGTCGGCCCGGAGATGCACGAGCACGAGGCAGTAGCCGCCGCTCTGCGGCAACTGCATCGCCTCGGCCGGAGCGCGAACACCACGGCGGCAGCACTACCCAGCCTCCACGACTTCCTCGAATGCGAGCTGGTCCCCCGAGTGCACCGTCGCCTGGCGGCGCAACGCCCCCAGCTGGAGGTCGACTGGGCGAGGCTCGGCGAGCGCTTGGTCACCGGCCTACGCCCGGACGCGGCACGGGCATCGGTCCTTCATGCGGACGTCTACCGCGAGAACGTCCTCTTCGACGACCGCCGGAACCCGGTCCTGGCGGACCCCCTGCCGATGGTCGGCGACGAGGTCTTCGACTGGGCGTTTTGGACCGTCTACTACAACCTGGGCACCGACACACGGGACCGCTTCGAGATCGCCGTCACCACCGCCGGCCTCGATCCTCGACGCCTACGCCACTGGAGCCTCGCCCTTTGCGTGGACGGACTCCTCTACTACCGCGAAGTGGGAGACCACCGAGCCTCCGTGATGGAGCGGGTGATCGCAGGGCTCGCCGGCGACCTCGATCTCACGGCGATACCTGAGAAGGGCCGCCAGACTTGACCACCTACCTTCTACGCCATTCCAGCACCCACTACAGCGCGGCTCACCGGGTCAACGGCGACCCGACCGTCGATCTTCCACTGGATCCAGCGGGACGCGCCGCCTGCCGAACCAGTAGCAAGGCGCTCGCTGCCGTTCAACCGAAGATCTGGCTCACCTCGGCGTTCGCCCGGACGAGTGAGACGGCCCGGTTGCTGATGGCCGATCCCGATCAGCCCATCAGGGTCGAGCCCGCGCTGAACGAAGTGGACTACGGGCAGTTCGAAGGCGGCCTCTTCACGGAGTACGCACGCTGGCTCGTCGCCGCCGGACCATGGGAGCGCCCGCCCGGGGCCGCCGAGTCCCAACGCGTAGCCATCCGCAGAATGCTTGCCGGCCTCCGGAGCGCACTCCAGCTGCCCTCGCCCCGGATCGTCGTCGCACACGGCCTGCTGGCCTCCGTGCTGCGCTGGCACAGACAGACCTGGCGCAACGCCCCCGGGCGGGCCATGCCGATCTTCTTCAACGAGGCGCCCTGCCTGTACCTGGTCAGGATCGACGACGGCGAACTCGAAGACCTCATTTCGTCCCTGCTCGAAGTCCTGCATGCGGAGGAACAGGAGAGCGCCGCAGCGGGCGGATGGTCATCGCGGCCAGAAGACCATCGCACGCTTGCTACCTTCGATGGACCATCTGTCCAGCTGGAGGAGACGAACTCCCATGCATGATCCCCGCGCCCTCATCGAGATGGGCTCCGAGGCGGTCCACCGCCTCGCCCGCCGCGGCTACACCCTGGATCTCTCTGCGTTGGAGTCTCTTCAGTCCAGCCGATCCCAGCTCGTCACTCGCGTGGACGAGCTGCGGGCCGAGTCGAAGCGGGTCGCCCAGGCGGTCCAGCAGGCGGCTCGCCAGGGCGGCGACACCGAGGCGCTGAAGGACCGGGCCCGCGAGCTCAAGGAAGAGATCCGGTCGGCCGAGGCGGAGCAGGAGCAGGTGCAGCAGGAGTTGCGCGACTTCCTGCTGACCATTCCCAACCTGCCGCTCGACAGCACCCCCGAGGGCGACTCGGACGAGCACGCCGTCGAGATCCGTCGCTTCGGCGCGCCGCCGTCCTTCTCCTTCGAGCCGAAGGACCACGTGGACCTCGGCGAGGCCCTGGGCATCCTCGACTTCGCTCGTGCCAGCAAGCTCTCCGGCTCCCGGTTCAGCGTCTCGCGCGGTGCCGGCGCCGCCATCGAGCGCGCCCTGGCGACGCTCTTCCTGGACCTGCACACCAAGCGGCACGGCTACGTCGAGCACGCCGTTCCGTACCTCGTCACCCGGCAGACCATGACCGGCACCGGCCAGCTCCCGAAGTTCGAGGAGGACCTTTTCGCCACCGGCATGGGAGAGCGCGAGCTCTTCCTGATCCCGACCGCCGAGGTCCCGCTCACCAACCTCTACGCGGACGAGATCATCCCGCCCGCCGAACTCCCCCTGGCCCTCACCGCGCACACCCCGTGCTTCCGCTCTGAGGCCGGCTCCTACGGCCGCGACACCCGCGGCATCCTGCGCCAGCACCAGTTCTCCAAGGTCGAGATGGTCCGCATCTGCGACCCCGAGGACTCCCAGGCCGAGCTGGAGAAGATGCTCAGCCACGCCGAAGCCTGCCTCAAGGAGCTGGGACTGGCCTACCGGGTCGTCCAGCTCGCCGCTGGCGACCTCGGCTTCTCCGCACAGATCACCTACGACATCGAGGTCTGGCTGCCCAGCCAGCAGACCTACCGCGAGATCTCCTCTGTCTCTGACTGCGGCTCCTTCCAGGCCCGCCGTGCGGGCATCCGCACCCGGGACGAACACGGCAAGACCAAGCCCGTCGCCACTCTCAACGGCTCCGGCCTGCCCATCGGCCGCACTCTGGCCGCCCTTCTCGAACAGTGCCAGCAGCAGGACGGTTCCATCGTCCTGCCCGAGGCGCTGGTGTCCTACCTCGGATTCCGCCGGATCTCGGCGGACGGAACAACGGAGGCATAAGTGTTAGTCGGCATCTGCGACTTCCCCAGCAGCTACACCTTCCCGCCCGTCGGCTACGGCGGGATCGAACGCTGGCTCTGGGCAGTGGCGGAAGGCGCCCGAGCCGCAGGCGCCGACGTACACCTCCTCGGCCCCGGCTGGAGGACCGACCTCGCAGACGACTGGGCACTGCGCCCGGTCCGACTGGAGGACTTCCAGCCGGGTACCCGGCAGGCTCGTGACCTGCGTTCCACCGGCTACGACCTGCTCGTGGTCGGACACGAGTACCCGTCGCTGCCCGAGTGGCGCCGGGTTTGGGCCGATCTCGACTGCGACGTCGCGACGTTCCAGCACTCGCCGGTCTTCCGGCACGCCGCCGACGCCTTCGACGCGAAGCGCTCCCGGCTGTACTGCTACTCGCCCGAGATGGCGGGGCTGTACGCCGCCCACACGCCGGTGCTGGAGCACGCGGTCCACCTCGGTCTCGGTGAAGCCGAACCTCCCGCATGGCGCGGCCGCGACCTCGTCTGGCTCGGCCGGATCGACGAGGAGAAGGCGCCGCACCTCGCGGTCCGCGCGGCCCAGCTACTCGGCCGGCGGATACGCATCGTCGGACCGGTCTTCGACAACGACTACGTGCGACGGCACCAGGCCCTCTTCGCCGCCGATCACGTCAGCTGGGTCGGAGAGGTCGGAGGTGCGGCCAAGACGGCCGCGTTCTCCGATGCATCGGTCTACGTCTACACCGCCTCGCGAAGCTACGTGGAGGCCGGCGCCGCCGTGTTCGGGGAATCCCTGCGCGCCGGTACACCCGTCGCCGCGCTCTGCTGGCGAGACGGCACATGCGCGGAGGCGGCTCTGTGCGAGAGCACCGGCGCCGTTGCCAGAGTCGATCCTGAGCACGACGACGAGGACGCGGCTCTGGTCCTTGCCCGTGCGATCGAGCGGTGCCTGGGACTCGACGCGCCGACCGTGCAGGACATCGGCTTGAACCGGTTCGACCCCGAGCGGCACTTCCGCACTCTGGCGACCAGGCCGTGCTGACCACAGACTCACCGCCGAGGCCGCTCGATCTCCTGAGCGGCCGTCTCGGCCTCGGCCCACAGTGGGACATCGAGCACGGCAGCGACGGCCGCTTCGAGATCCGCCACCGCGACCGAGGGACGCCGTACCGGCCGGCCAGTCAACCGCTCCAGTGGGCCGGTCTTCTGCAGAAGTTGGAGAGTGGCTTCCGTGCGGCAGGCGTCGCCCGTGCGAGGCCGCTGCCCATGCGGTGGGGCAGGGACACCGAGCTGACGATCTCCGCAGTCCAGGCAGCCGACCCCCTCCTCAAGGACGGCAAGCCGTACGTCTTCCGCCGTGGATACCTTCCCCAGCCGGTTGTCCGATTGACCGGTGAGCGGGACCATGCCGGCGCCCTGAGGGAGGGGTTCCTCACCTCGTTCGTCAACATCTCGCGCATCGAACCCGTCACTCGCACAGCCGAATTCACCGAGATCCTCGATCACTGGCTCACCGTGCTGTCCGGCATCGGCCTCCACGCCAGACACCTCACCATCCATGGCCGCAACGCCATCTGGCAACGCCGCGAAGTCCGCGGCCTGACAGTGCACTTCCGACACCTGGACCTTCCCATCGGTGACATCGTCCTGCTCTGGAATGCTGCGGATCCCCGCTGCATGGCCGTGGACCTGGGCTCCGGCCTTGAGCGCGTAGCCTGGGCCCGCACCCGTCGCCCCTGGTGGGAGCTGTCCTTCGGAAGCTTCACGACGGCCGGTGTGGCCACCGACGTGCTCGACGCCGTTCGAACCGCGACACTGCTCGTCGGTAACGGCATCGCCCCGGCCGCACGAGGGGCCGGCGGTGTACTCCGCCGCGTCCTTTCTTCCATCCCCGCTGACGCCGCACCACTCGGAGTCAGCGCTCTGGTTCGGGCAAGCCACGGCTTTTGGAATCTCACCTCACCGATGGCGCTGCCGTGGCCCGAGGTCGCCTTCGTCATCGAGCGCGAGATCCACCGCCGCGACGTCACCTCGTCCAGCCCTCTCCCTCTACCTCGGTCGAGCTGGAGCGACAGGACGTGAGACTCCGACGTGACCGTAACCCGCCCGCCGAGTTCCGACTCCGCTTCGCCTGGACGACCGGGTTCTGCTTCAAGTGCGAGGAAGTCACCCAAGTCGCCAAGTTGGGCACACTCACCGTCGAAGGCGAGACTGTCATACTCGCGGCCTGCCACCTCTGCGCCTGGCGGCTGGAGCGGCAGCACCATCACGCCCACCAGGCCAATCTCCGCGCTCAGCTCGCCGATGCGTGGGCTGACGCTTCGAGACAGGCAGCAGCAAGCATATGAGGAGGGGCGCGCAGCCGAGGCCCAACTGCTCAGCGGCCAGGGCGAAGTCCGGGGTCAACCCGCACGTCTTCGGGCAGCCGGCGAGTGCTCCTGCATCTGCAGAGGGCGGACACCACTGGGTGGTTCGACAACTACGCTCAGAGTTTCGATGCCGTCTGGGCCGGTGCGCGGCCTTGGACGCCAGAGCAGGACGGGAACACCGCCCATGGGTAGGACCGAGTACTACAACGACCCGAACGCGCCGAAGGCCAACACCCTCATCCCCGCCAGCAACCTGCTCGTCGTGGACGAGGAAGGTGCCATTCTGCTCCAGCGCCGCCGCGACACCGGCCAGTGGGCCCTCCCGGGCGGAGCCCAGGACATCGGCGAGACCGCCGCCGAGTGCGCCGTACGGGAGTGCCTGGAGGAGACCGGCATCGTCGCCGAGATCACCGGCTTCCTCGGCGTGTACACGAACCCGAACCACATCGTCGCCTACACCGACGGAGAGATCCGGCAGCAGTACGAGAACACCTACATCGGCCGCCCCGTCGGGGGCGAGCCGGCCATCAACGACGAAGCCGACGGCGTCCGGTTCGTCCAGGCCGCCGACCTCGATCAGTACGACATCCACGCCAGCATGCGCCAGCAGATCGGCGACTACCTCGCCGGCGCCTACCCTTACCTCGGCTGAACGGTCAGAGCCGTCTCCACCCGCGCCACTGCGGCAAAGATCTCCGGCGCCGCCCGGCGAATGAACCGGCCCACCACACTCTCGGCACCGTAACGACCGAGGATCTCGCCGACCCGTGCTTCGGCCGTCTTCTGTGTGCCGTCCGTCCTCGCGGTCGTGTCGCACCACACCAGCGCATCCACCAGGACCTGGTCCTCCAATAGCGGGAACTCCGCCTCCAATCCGGTAACGCGGGGCGAGGACGCTGCACGACTTCCTGCCAGGAGCGGGCCCGCGTGTGGGATGCTCCCACCATGACCAAGGAGCCAGCCGGGTGTGACCACCCTCAGGGGACATCCGTAGGCCAGTACAACTGCTGGAAGAGCGGCGGGACTGAGGTCCACATCGAGGTCGCAGAGTGGCCGGAGTGGAAGACGCGACGGCTCGCGGAGATCCTCTTCCGTCGTCGCGTCGAACGCTCAGCGCATGAATCGACTCCGTCGGCCGAGTAGGCACTGTCCAGAGACCTTCTCAACTGCGACAGGCTGCGCAGCATCTGGTCTGCTCCTCGCCATCCGGGTACACCGTCGCGGAACGGCAGAGCACAACCTGTCCGACGGCCGTCTGGGGGCGTTGAACGAGGGACCGCGGACCCGGTGCTCGACACACTTTGTTGCTGGGCACACCAAGTAGTGGCCTTCGCCCAACGGGATGAAAGGCCACCAGGGCCACTGTGCCGCTCACCGGATCGCTCTTGCCGCGCTCGACCGCTACGACCCCACCCCGGAGGTACTGGTGGTGACCAGCACGACTCCGTACACCGAACCGGCCAGACGAGGCTTCCTGGACCCCGTGCAGGTTGAGGCGATGCGGCTACCACCCACCCTGCGAGTGCAGGTTGGTGATGCCCTGGAAGCGAAGGTGCGCGCCTGGGTCATTACAAGACCCAGGCGCGCAGCGTCGCGAAGATCCTTCGCTGCTACCCGGAGACGCTTCTCACCGAGGCGGTCCACCAGGTGACCGGCTGACGAGCCGATCTCTTACGCGGCAGAGGTCAGCAGTTTGCGGACGTGTTCCACTGCCTCGGCCACCGGCACGGACTGGGTCTCGCCGGTGGCCCGGGTGGTGACCTCGACCGTGCCGTCGGCCAGTCCGCGGGCGCCGACCGTGATCCGGTAGGGGATGCCGATCAGCTCGACGTCGCGGAACTTCACGCCGGGCCGCTCGTCGCGGTCGTCCAGCAGCACGTCGACCCGCTCGCCCTGCAACTGCCGGTACAGGCCCTCGGCGGCCTCGACCACCTTCTCGTCGCTGGTGCCGAGCATGATGACGGCCACCTCGAACGGGGCGACGGCGGCGGGCCAGACGATGCCCTTGTCGTCGTGGTGCGTCTCCACAAGGGAGGCGAGCGCCCGCTCCACCCCGATGCCGTAGCTGCCCATGATCGGGACAACGCGCTCGCCGTCCCGCCCAAGGACGGTAACGCCAAGCGTCTCGGTGTACTTGCGGCCGAGCTTGAAGATGTGGCCCACCTCGATCGTGACCACAACCTCCAGCGGAGTGCCGCATTGGGGGCAGGGCTCGCCGGCGGTCACCTCGCGCAAGTCCGCCCAGCGCTGTACCGCGATGTCCCGCTCGACGGAGACGCCGCGAAGGTGGACGCCGTCGGTGTTGGCGCCGGTGGTCATGTCGGTCCGGCCGCGCAGGGCCTCGTCCGCGAGGACGGGCAGCTCGGCGACGCCGACCGCGCCCAGACTGCCGGGGGAGGCGCCGAGCGCGGCCTGGATCTCCTCGGCGGTCGCGGGACGCACCGCCTTTGCGGCGAGCGTGTCGATGAGCTTCTGCTCGACCAGGGCGTGGTCACCGCGGACCAGGACGAGGGTCAGCTGGTCGTCCACCACATACACCAGCGTCTTGATCTGCCGCTCGGCCGGCACATCGTGCTGGCGGGACAGCTCGTCGATGGTGCGCGCATTCGGGGTGTCGAACCGCTCCGGGGCATCCAGGCCAGGGCCGTCCACCACGGCCGGCAGCGCGGAGGTCGCCTTCTCGGTGTTCGCCGCGTAGTCGCAGCCCGGGCAACGGACCACCAGGTCCTCGCCAGCGTTCGAGGGGCTCATGAACTCCACCGACGCGCTGCCGCCCATGCTGCCGCTGGACGCCTGCACCGGGATCGCAGGCAGGCCCAGGCGGGCGAAGATCCGCTCGTAGGCGGCCTTGTGCAGGTCGAAGGAGCGATCTAGTCCGGCCGACTCAACGTCGAAGCTGTACGAGTCCTTCATCGTGAACTCGCGCACCCGCAACAGGCCGCTCTTCGGGCGGGCCTCATCCCGGAACTTGGTCTGAAACTGGTACCACATCTGCGGCAGGTCCCGGTACGACTTCAGCTCCTGCGACAGCACGGTGAAGATCTCCTCGTGCGTCATGCCGAGCGCCAGGTCCGCACCCTTGCGGTCCTTGAGCCGGAACATCTCCTCACCCATCACCTCCCAGCGACCACTGCGCTGCCAGATCTCCGCCGGGTGCAGAGCGGGCAGGACGAACTCCTGCGCGCCGATCGCAGTCATCTCCTCACGGATGATCTCCACGATCTTGGAACGGACGCGCACGGCCAGCGGCAGCAGGGAGTAGTGGCCGGCCATGAGCTGCCGGACGAACCCTCCTCTCACCAGCAGGCGGTGGCTCACCGCATCCGCGTCCGCCGGGTCCTCCCGGAGAGTGGGCACGTACAGCTGGGACCAACGCATGGGACCGGAGACCGTCCTCTCGGTGACACTACGGAGTGTCGCGGCGGCACTCACGCCGACATCACGACGGGGACCGCATTCTAGTGGCGGAGCCACGACCAAAACGCTCCGTTTTGAGAAGCCCAGGGCCAGAGCACGTGGACAGGCCACAGCCGCGCTCGGCACACGGACGGAGGCAGGTTGGCAGACACCTCGGACGGCACGCCCAGCAGTGACCGCTCCGTCGACGCCATCCGCCGCTACTACGACGACTTCGCCGAGCAGGAGCAGGACCGGCTCACCAAAGACGTTGCAGGCCGAGTGTCCTTCGAGATCCACCGCCGATTCCTGGAGCGATACCTGAAAGAAGGTCACCGAGTTCTGGAGATCGGCGCCGGCCCCGGCCGCTTCACCGCGGTACTCGCCGAGCGCGGCACCCGCGTCGTCGTCACCGACATCTCTCCCGTCCAACTCCACCTGAACGAGGTCAACGTCACCGCAGCCGGAGCCGAGCACGCCGTCCAAGCGCGACATACCCTCGACGTCCGCGACACCAGCCGCTTCCCCGACTCCTCGTTCGATCTCGTCCTCGCCTACGGCGGCCCGCTCTCCTACGCCTTCGACCAGGAGCGCGAAGCGCTCGCCGGCCTCCTCCGCATCGTGAGATCCAACGGCGTCGTGGTCGCCTCAGTCATGTCCCTATGGGGCAGCTGGCGCGCCAGGCTCCCCGGCGCCACCCAGCTCGCCATCCGCTACGGCACCGCCGTCACCGACGCCGTCATCCGGACCGGCGACCTACGCCACGTGCCGGGCATGATCCACGTCTGCCGCATGTTCACCTGGGAGCACGTCGCCACTCTCGTGGCCGAGTCCGGAGGCGAGATCGCCGGAGGATCCGCTAGCAATTGGGCAAGCCTTGAAGACCCGACCACCCTCTCTGATATCGAGAACCGCCCACAGCTCTGGGAGCGGTTCCTCGCCTACGAATCCGAAGCCTGCGCCAGCCCTGGCGCCCGCGATGGAGGAACCCACATCCTCTTCGCTGCCCGTCGGCCACCAACACTTGGGAGCACCCTGCGGGTATGACCGCTGCGTAGCAGTTGGGAATCACGCTGCCCGAGTCCTCGTCACCATCGCGAGTGAGAGGAACTCAACCGCAGGCCAGACGCTCATCGCGAAAGTCGAACCTGAACATTCCACCGTTCGCAACACCCGGGTCGACGGTGGCTAGCGCCAACACCTCGTCGAACACGCTGCCGTCTGCCCCGACGCTGGACCGTCGAACGCACCCTCGGCCGGCTCATGAACCACCGCGCCTCGCCTGCGGCCTACGGGGGTCGCCCACACCGGTCCGAGGCCATGGTCCACGTCGCGATGATCAACCACAAGGCCAGCGAATACACCCCGACCTGGAGCGGTAGTGGGACGAAAAGCCCTCTCGTTAGCCGTACGAGTAGTTGCTGATGACCTCCTCGAGAGAGGCATATCTGTAGCCTCCGTCCGACTCATTATGCGACCTAACTTCACGCAGGAACTCCTCCCAAACTTCCCGATCTCCCAACCGGAGGTGTGAAGTAGAGAGGTACAAATCGACGGCAGCCTGGAACATGCCTCCAGCCCGGCGACACTGATCGTTTTTCGCCCAGGCCCTGAGGAGCGCCTGGAGGTCATCCTGACCAAAGAAGCGTGCGCAAGGCAGGACGGCCCGCTGCGTCACTGTTTCGGCATAGCGGAAGCCACCGGCTTCCGCGAGGAGATCCGGGAGGAACGGAACGAAGTACTTTCCTGGCCTTCGAGAAACCACCTCGGCCTTTTGGCTAAGCGTCAGGCCCCTAAAGGTCTGCTCCAAGCTGGGAATGTACCCTCGGACTCCATCCAGGGACACCAGCGAGAGCGCCGCGATCTGATCAGAGCTGAGCTTCAACCACCGATCGTTTCCAAGATTAGTCAGGCTACCCACCCACTGCTCGAATTGATCTGCCAGGGGCGATCCAACGGTGGACCAGAAGATGTCAAGGTCGCCAAGCCGCCCAAGTGCCCGCGTCTGCACCTCCACCGGCCGACTGCCGAGCCGCTCAATAATCTTGCTCATTGCGGCTCGAACAAGAGCACGGTCTCTGGCGGCGAAGGCGCGCACGCAAAAGGTCATTCTTTCCGCGAGGACGATAGCTCCGGGCGGGTCAGGCACCCCATCGTTTAGTTCCAGCAGAGCATGTTTGACAGCCACGTCGACGATTTTACGCCGTGCTGCTGGTTTAACCCTGTCGAAGAATGCGTGCGCGAGGTACTCGCTGCTCCCCACGAATGACGGGTCCGCGACATGGTCCAGGAAGCGTGCGACTACCTTGCGGCCTTGACTCGGCGGATGGACGAGGAGCGACTCCAGTGCCGCTGCTAGGTGCGCCCTGGCGTACTCGGTACTCAGGAAGACTGACTCTCCGAGCGGGCGCAGTGATGGATGTGCCGAGAGGTTTCGATCCTCACGCAGTCGCTCCAAGTGCTTTTCCTCGACCGGGTCGATGAGCTCCAACTCTACGGCGGCCGTCAGGATAGTGCGTTCCACCTCCTGCATCGTCGCCACCGCCTGGGGGCCGGTCGCACTCCGGGCCTGCTCGATCTTCCTGGCAATAGTCTGGGCTGCGCCTTCCCCATCTTCTGCCAAGCGAAGAATCTTCTCGATCAAATCCGCACAGACCGCGCCCCACGTAAGCACGATAGAGCCACGGGCTACACCGGTCGTGTAACACCGATGTGCGTCCACCACGAGAGGACGAACATCGGGATTCCAAACACGGCCGATCATCTCTTCAATGTCGAGCATTTTGCCCCCGTTTTAAGTGTGGCTGCCGCTAGTGTCGGGCGACTCGCGGCGAAGGCAGGCCTAGCAGCGGCGTTCCCGACTTTGGGCACATCAGCAGGCTTTCCACCGGAGCCTGCGCCATCACATCTTGTCTAGCGATTCCATTTTCTCCTGGGGCATCAGATCACTGATGCTTCCGATGGTTCCTTCCTCCAAGTGCTCTCCGAGAAGCACAAGCCCTTTATTCATCAGTGTCTCGACCACCCTGTATGGCTCAGTTGCTGCGCCCTCGTGCGGAAAAAATACAGCTACAATCTCAGCCATTCTGCCGCCAGCGTCCAAGCCGGCTGAGCTGTAGTTGCTACCACCCTTGGTGCCGTAATCCGCGCCCCGCTGAAGATCCACCCCTTGACGGATAGCGTAGGCGAATCCGAGCCGAGCTAGATCCATGAGATTAGTGACCGGGAAAACTTCCTCGATCGACTTGGCTACGCGCTCCGCTTCGAGTGTGAGAGCGATGTTCTTGAGGTCGGCCATCAGATATCCTCTCGCAACTTGATCTTTGTATTCCGATGGCTGATGCGCTCCAGCTCAAACTCGGCCACCAGATCACTGCCGAGAGCGCGCAGGGCCGCCATTCGATCAAATTCCGAGTCAAACGCCAGAAGAATGACTTGATCCGCCATGAGCGGCAAGGCTGCCACCACTCGGTCCGTGTGGCCTTCGTCCAATCGACCGAAGGGAGAGTCCATCACCACCGTGCCGCGGACAGCAGCGCTGCCTTGCAGGGCTGAAATAAGAGAGAGAGCCACCAGGTGCTCATAGCCAGCCGATCGACCGGTGACGACATCACCATTCTTATCGATGATCTCAAGGCCATATCGGTCGGTGATCTTCAAGCGGGCATAATCCGCTTCAGCGGAAAGCTGCGTGAAGATCTCCGAAGCCGCACTTTCCACCCGGTCCCTAAGCTGGCGGCGATAGACTGTGATCGATTGCTGGAACAACCCGATGAGGTCGTTAGTAACCCGCTGCTTCAGCTTGACCGCGGGGTCAGGTTTAAAGTTGAGTCGCGCCAGGTTGTCGTTCAAGTCATTGATTCGACCATCTTGCTTTAGGATCATGTCCGAGATCTCGCCAATACGCTTCTGATGCCGAGCAAGCTCGATATTTCGCTCGTCTCGCTCACGCGACAGTGACCTGATTTCCTCCTGGTTGACCTCACGGAGTTGATCGTCCAGGAGTGAGATCTCTTCAGCTACGTTGTTTAGCTCAAGGCGAACCCTACGCAGGGCCTGGTCTCGGTCTCTCACCAATCGGCCGTCGTACCTGGCGATGTTCATCAGAGCTGCCGAATTCCTGCGGAGCCGGGCCCAGTCGGACTCAAGTTGCTCCCGATGATCTGCCGTTGCGCGCGGGGCTACCCGATCAAGGATTGCCGTCCGCTCACCTTCATCCAGCCGGCGCTCACAGACTGGGCACTCGATGTGATGCTCAAGGTACTCACGATCCCTGATAGCCGCAGAAGCCTCGTGCCGCTGAAGAGCAATGCGGTCAGTCTCGGCCTGCACTGCTCCGAGACGTTCCTGGGCGGGTTCTGCCAGAACCGCCATCCACAGTTCACCGGACAGATCGGCAAGCGCTTGGCGTGTGCTGCCTTCCTGAGCCTCCAGATCGGACTTCTGTTGCCGAAGCTGACTTGCTTGGCCGATGAGCCGCTCAGCCCGCGGCTGTGCACTTAGGGCTTCTTCAATCTCGGCGATACGCGCCTCGGTTTGCTGAAGCGATTTCTTAGTGTCGGCTCGGTCTCGCACCAGTTGCGCGCGGATGTCACCAGCTTCCCTCAGCGCGGTCCCAAGGTGCTGGGTGTTGGCATTCGCGCTGGCCTGCACGGCGATCTTTCGTGAAGCCTGCGCACGGGCCTCCTCTGCGTCCGCCAAAGCATTGGCGACGATTGGGATGCCGAGAACTCGTTCAATGTCCTCTTCGAGCTTCTTTCCCTGGTCACTGTCCTTGTCAAGCAAGCTCTCATACTGGCGAAGCAGCTCGCCATCAAAGAGGAAGAATTGACTGACCGAGTCGGGCGCAATTTGCTGCAGGAGCCTGTCGGTATCAACTTGATTTAGCGGCACATTGTTACGCTCGAGGAGCACGCTAACGTTGGGCTGGTTGCGCTCGTCATACCGTCGAGTCAGGCGGTAATCGACCCTGGCATGAACAAAATCCAAGATCGTGGAAAAAGACCCGACCCCGCCGCTTTCGATTCTCGCCTCAGAATTGACCAGCTCGCTGGCGCCCTGCGCCCCGGAACGCGAGAGAATTTTTCCGTAAAGCGCCCAGCGAAATGCGTTGTGCAGCTTCGTCTTGCCGCGACCATTTTGGCCCGAGACGATGTACACTCCCTTTTCGCGCTGGAACTCGATTGTTTGCTTTCCCCGGTACGGGCCAAAGTCCTCGATCACGAGGCGGCGAAAATACAGCATGTTCAGCCCGTGCCCTTCGCGTGCGCGGCTACCCACCTATTGACAAGCTGCTCAGTTTGCTTTCGAGCTTCGGCGCGATCCTCGGAAAACTTCCGCTGAATCTTCATGATGCTGGCCACCAGCTCTGAGTCCAGATCGGGAAAGTTTGCCCCACGGATTTGCTCGACCGCGGCAGCCAGAGACAGGGATTCTTCTTCTTCGTGCTCACTTACGTTATCCGTCGACATCGTCATCAACCTCAATTCCGGCCATTCGGATCTCATCCAATTGACGCAGGGGCAGTCCGAGATCCACCCACTTCTTTTCCAGCCTTGACACGGTATTGCGGCTCAAGCTCCACTCGGCGAATTGAAGCGCTCGCGCCAGTTCTCCAAAGACTAGAGAAATTGTGGGGTCATCGGGAGTGACGGACTCAGGGAGTACCAGGACATCCTGGAGCGTTGCAATCGTTTTCCCAAAGGATCGCCGCAAGATTCGGCCACGTCTCTGAATGAACTCTCGCGGGTTGCGTGAAGACGAGAGAATCAGCGCGTGCGTAGCCGATGGGATATCAACACCCTCATCGAGACACTTGATAGCGACAATGATCCCACCGTTTGATTCAAATAGCCGCAGAGTAGATTCTGAGCTTCCGGCCATCTGGCTGTGGTACTCCCAGGAAGGAATTCCTCGGTCTTTTAGTGCGTCGCGCATCGAACGCAACTGGTCCTGGTCATCGCAGTAAACGAGCCACTTTTGTCCGGCATCGGGGCGGTAGGTTCCTGCGATAATCTCCGCCGCTTTTGGAATCTTTGCCGCGGCCCCCTTGGCGATCCTTGACCGCTCAATGAGTTTCATCTTCAGGCGGTCGCTGTGTCCGTCGGCTCCACTAGCGCCTTGCGACATGGCGTAGAGCCTCCGGATCTGGGTGGTCAACCGCTCCCAGTCCTCCTGCTCATGGTCGTTGAGGCTCACCCAGGACGGCTCGTAGACGTAGGGCGCGAGGACGTCGTCCTCGAGTGCGTCCGCCAAGGTGTAGCGGTCGACGATGCCGCCGAAGTAGTCAAAGGTCAGTTTGGTGCCCTCCGGGTCGTTCGCTCGCTCAGGAGTAGCGCTAAGGCCAAGCCGGGCCGGCGCCTCCAGCCACTGCAGAATGCCTCTTGCCTGGGGGCTCCCGATGCGGTGGACCTCATCGACAACCACACCCACCCGGCTGGCTAGAGGCCGTACCTGCGAGCGAAAGGCAGGCGTGACTGCACTATTGAGGACGGCAATCACTGCGTACGGGACCGCTGGACTCCGTTGCTCCAGTGCAGCCCGTACCAACCCGCTCGACGACCACCGATCGTTTCCTGCGCCACACAGAACCACCCGACAGCCCAGGAGCTCTTTCACCTGGCGCGCCCACTGATCAAGCAACAGATTGGAGGGAACTACGAAGATGGGCGTCAGACCTTGCTCAATCATCACCTGCGCGCAGTAGAGGCCAGTGACCGTCTTGCCCGATCCCGTTGCGTGGCTCAGCAGGCCGCGGAGGCCGTTCTCTTGCCACGCGGCTGCCGCCCGGCGCTGGTGTGCCCGGAGCTCGATGCCACCAACTGCGGGGGCCCTGACAATCTGCTCCCGCGACGTCGACTGGTTGCCGAGACGCTGAAGCAGATCTTCAAGATTAACCCCTTCGGCCACCCTTTCAATCTCTTGGGACACTGCCTCAGGCAGCGCGAAAACCTCGACACCACGAATGCCGCCGCTCCACAGACGATCGAATCTGGCGGTCGCATTACGTACCCGCTCAGCATCACGTCCGCCTTCCCATGAAGGCCAGACATCGATTGATTCAACGTGTCCCAGGGTGGAGAGGCCCAGGAAACTCTCGTTCATCGAACCACGAAAGCCGACAGTATTTCCGGCATCATCGAAGAATAGTCCCACTTTGTCGTGGAACATGCGCTTCGTCTGAGCGGGCGCGATCTCAGCTACACGTGCTAGGCGCACATCTAGACGGCCAGCCGCGATGAGCGCTGCCATTAGGCGCGCTGTATCACCGCGAGGTGAGCGCAGCATCTCGTCCAACTCATCGCACAGCTTCTGGCTGAGGGATTCGTCATCGCGCGCCTGGTAACCGTAGAGCAGGCCCTCGGCGTCACGTTCAGACAGGCGAGGTGAGCAGAGGAGACGCATGTGCCCTGCGTTGGAGAGCACGAACCGCCCAAGTGCGCGCCACGTCAGATGGAAGATTGTGGAGCTGAAGAAGCCAGTGATTCTGTCGTATGCGAGCGACTCGCCAAGGCAAGGATTATAGAACTCTGCTGCAATGTCATTGGCATCACTGGAATATTCAGTTCGGAAGGCGCCCAGATCCGTCAGCATCCTGGGAGCACCTCATTCGTGATGGCATCAATGCTCAAATCGACTCGCCGCTCGATAGCCTCGGCGAGCCTATCGGGCTGCGCTGCAATGATCGTCTCTGAGCGATTAGGCTTTTTGAGTTGACGCTTCTCTTCCGCAATCCCTCTACTGACTGCGGAGTACACAACGCTTGGCGGAGCCTGCACTCCCTTCGAGTAGGGGTAGCCAGGGGCTGCATCATGGAGATCGGCGTCCCACAGAATAAACGTATGCAATGCCTCGTTGTAACCCAGCAAAAGGCAGCGGACCCCATCCGTGCGATCGAACGTGTAGCGTTGAGGCTTGGTATCCAGGACGGGGTTGTCCTTGTTGGAGAGTTGAATCCGAAAGGTGCCGGACTGGCGCTCGGAGGCATGCTGGGTCGCTGCATAGAGGTAGATGCGCAGGCGCGGCGGCAGCGGTGGTGCCAACTTGAGCAGGAGCGGCTTGGCTCGAAGCGCGGTGTCGGTTGGGATGACGGTGAGGTGGTCTCGGAGCGCTCGCACGAGCACGCGCCCGAGGAAGGAGCCGGCCGGCGCGCCCGACCGCGCTTCGGCCTCGAATGCAAGGTCATCCAAGGCCAGCCATGCCTGGTGCAACTCTCGATCCCTCCCGGACAGCAGCCGCCTCAGCGACGGATGGTGCGTCTGGGTGACAGTTTCGCATGCGCCACTGACAGGTGATGGTTGATCACGCAACCTTGGCGATCAGGGGGAGCCGGACCTGGCGGTCCCACTGAGGGGCTGGGCCGCAGGCGGTAAGCTTGGTCCCTACATAATGAGGAGAGGACAGGTGCCTTGCGAACGTATGAGCTGCTGAGCTCGGGGCGGCTCTGCTACGCGACGAGCCTCGGCGCGCAGATCTGCGGTGACAGCTTGGACCTTTTGGCTGAGCTTCCAGCTGAGAGCGTAGATCTCTTCATGACGAGCCCTCCGTTCCCATTGCTCCGTAAGAAGGCGTATGGCAATGAGGACCAAGAGAGCTATGTGGCTTGGCTTACTAGGTTCGTCAAGCTAGCGCGCGATGCGCTCAAGCCTACCGGCAGCTTGGTTATCGACATCGGTGGTGCCTACCAACGAGGACTGCCCGTTCGCTCCCTGCATCAGTTTCGAGCGCTTCTCGCTTTTGTTGATGACCTCGATTACCGGTTGGCTGAAGAGTTCTACTGGCATAACACTGCCAAGCTCCCCTCTCCCATCGAATGGGTCAACAAGCGGAAGATCCGCGCGAAGGACTCCGTCAATACCGTCTGGTGGCTCTCCAAGTCCGACTTTCCCAAGGCGGATGTAAGTCGCGTCCGGGTTCCATATTCGAAGTCCATGAAGCGACTCCTTGAAAACCCCGGAAAGTACTATCAGCCTGCGCTTCGCGACTCGGAGCACGATATTGGCAAGGCGTTTGGGACAGACAATGGCGGCGCACTCCCTTCCAACCTGCTCTCATTTGCCAACTCGCAGTCTAATGACTCTTATCTTCGTTCAATTAAAGAGCTCGGGCGTCGCGGACACCCAGCCCGGTACCCTTTGAAGCTACCCACCTTCTTTATTGAGATGTTGACCGATCCTGGCGACATGGTGGTCGACTTCTTCAGTGGCTCAAACAGCACAGGCTGGGCGGCTGAAACTCTGGACCGCAGATGGCTATCCTTCGAGCAAGACCCCGAGTACTGTGCGTTGTCCTCCGTTCGCTTCCTCGATAATGAGTCGATGGAGTCCCGGAAGCTCAAGGTTGAGCAGATTGAGTCGGGTGAAGCGTTGATGCTGCAGTAACTCCGAGGGGTGTCAAGCTTGTGTCTAGGCTTCCAGAGTCAAGACGCTCGCCAGACGCTCCTCGAAGCTGCTGCCGGTGGCGCGCTGTTTTTGCGGGCCAACATACTGCCGCCAGCGCGACGGATGGCGGGGTTTGCCCGCTGTAGTCCAGACTCGCCGAGTCGGGCCGGCCCTCAGATGGGCGCGCACCCAATCTGCCTGATCACGCAACAGGCGGCCCACCTCGCCAGAGATACGGCTGGAGCCCCACGCAAGAAGAACATCATCTGCTTCCTCGATTGCATCGCAAATGAGCCCGCGAGATCGCAAGATATCAGACTTCGCGATTTCGACCTGCTGCAGCTCAATCTGGTCCCGCGTGGCAATGTCGACTAGATTGACGATGCGTAGCGCAGTGCAATTGAAGAGAGGGAGGGCCGCCTTCAGGTTCCTGAAGGACACTGTCTCCTCTGAAGTTCGAAGTGGCGGGTTCAGCAGCACAGCGCATAGCGCACCAGTCTCCTGAGAACCGTCGTCGGGCCCTCGCGATTCCTTCATGCACACAGGTTATCGCGGCCTTGGACCATGCCCAACGCGTTTCACAGCTAGGTTTGGAAATCTCAGCATACTCACCCGCGGGCAGCTCGAAAGACAGCGGCACCTGTGACCCAGAGGGTAGACCGTCCAGCTTCTCGATGGCCTGGACAACTCCGAGGCACGCGAGACCGTCACTGGGCGTTCAGCCCGAATTCAGGCGGCTTGATCCCGGTTTGCGGAGGCCGAGGCTGCTGGCGTTCGGTGGCCCTTGGGGCTCGGGTGACAGGAGGCCGCCGTTACAGAAATGTCCGCCGGAACTGTGCGGTTCATCCTGTCTCGTCCTTGGAAGCCAGGCTTGAGCGCGTTCGTCTCTCGGGAACCGTTAGACGGACCGCCGACCGTACCCGAGGCCAAGCCCACAGGGCCGGGACGGGCGGTGCCGAGGATCGGCGCATGGCCCTGCAGCTCCGGCCGACCGGCCGCTGCCACCCCGCAGGGCTGTTGGGCGCGGCACAGCGTGGGCCATTACGTCGGTGAGCTGAGTGCGGCGTGGCACTCAGCAGACAACGGCGTCCGTCGGCCTGCCGTGCAATGTCGACCACGACGCTCTGATCCGGCGGCAGCGGGGCCGCCCCACCTGGTCACGTGCGTGGGCGTGCATGGCCAGACTCGACAACCCGGAGGACGGTAGCTGGGGCTCAGCGGTAAGTGCTGCAGGGCAACTGCTACTCGATCCTCTCGGCCTGCAGGGCCGCAGCGTGGTTCACCCGATACTCCTGAAGGCGTCGCGGGAGCTGGTTACTTCACCGCTGGGTGGGTGCCCTGCGGGGCACATCCAGGGCACATGGCATCCCAAAGTGCCGCCAACCTGTGGCAACTACTGAAGGTAGTTTCGCCAGGTCAGCGGCACTTGAGAGCCGAACGTGCAGGTCGCGGGCATGCGGTGATCAATAGCTCCACGAGTGGCAGGACTTCGCCAACCGCCTGCACGACGCCGGGCACCAGCTGTACTGCCTGGTCTGGCCGTAGCGGCGAACCAGGCCGGTCTGGCCGTAGCGGCGGACCCCACCCGGGTCAGTCCCCCGGGTGGGCCATCGAGTCGATGGCGATCGCGGCGGCGAGGACCGTGGCGTGGTCCGTGTCCGGGCCGATGTCCAGGCCGTAGGTGTCGCGGACGCGGAACCACTTCTTGGACACCTCGGCGACCTTGAAGCCGTCGCGTTCGATCGTGTACTCGTGGTCGACGACGTTGCCCTGGACGGTCAGCTCCGGGCCGTCCTCCTGCTCGATCCGCCAGCGCTCGCGCAACGGGTCGATCATCGCCTTCTTCACCATCGCCACCCGGTGGCCGTCCGCGTCCTCGATCTCCATCGACTCCTTGATCCGCAACGGCCGGCTCTGCACGGTCGCCACCCGGTGCCCCTCCCGGTCCTCGATGTAGAAGGTCTTGCGCATCCGCAACGCCTTCCCGTCGACCTTGTACACGTGGTCGCCGGACTCGTCGTCGATCCAGTAGTCGTCCCCGATCGCGAACAGCTTCTGCCGCATCCGGTACCGGGTGACCCCCTCGCCGTGCTCGAACGCCCTGTTCGCCTGACGACGCTCCCGCCGATCCCCGAACATCCCGGCCTCCTCTCGTCGGCACCCCGCCCGCCCTTCGTACCCCGAACGGCCCCCACCCGCATCCCGGGGCCCGGGCTCGCCGGGCCGCGGGTGGCGACCTGCCGGGCGACCCGGTACCGGCCCCGCGGGTGAGCGGCCGCGCCGCGGCCGGTCAGAGGAAGCGGCGCAGGAGCTTGGACTTGCCCGGGGTGAGGGGCGGGTAGGCGAGGCGGAGGGTGTCGAGCGGGAGGGGCTTGTCGAGGACGGCCTTGAGGTGGCTGAAAGTCTCCAGGGAGTGGTGGCCGTGGTAGCGGCCCTGGCCGCTCTCGCCGACGCCGCCGAAGGGGAGGCCGGGGACGGCGAGGTGGGCGTTGGGGACGCCGAAGGCGAGGGCGCCGGAGGAGGTCTCGGCGGCCAGCCGTCGCTTGGTGCGGGCGGAGGCGGTGAAGGCGTACAGGGCGAGCGGCTTGTCGCGGGCGGTGATGAAGGCGATCGCCGCGTCGAGGTCGGGGACGCGGACGATCGGCAGGATCGGCCCGAAGATCTCCTCGCGCATCACGGCCGAGTCGGGGTCGACGTCGGCGAGGACGGTCGGGGCGAGGTAGCGGTCGGCCCGGTCGTGGCTGCCGCCGGTGACGGTCCGGCCGGAGGACAGGAGCCCGGTCAGGCGGTCGAAGTGGCGCTCGTTGACGATGCGTCCGTAGTCACCGGCCGCGGCCGGGTCGTCGCCGTACATCTCGCGGACCGCCGCGGCCAGGTGCGGCTCGATCGCGGCCCCGGCGTCGCCGATCGCGAGGACGTAGTCGGGCGCGACGCAGGTCTGGCCGGCGTTCATGAACTTGCCCCAGGCGATCCGGCGGGCGGCGGCCGCCAGGTCGGTGCCGGGTTCGACGACGGCGGGGCTCTTGCCGCCCAGCTCCAGGGTGACCGGGGTGAGGTGGCGGGCCGCGGCGGCCATCACGACACGCGCGACGGTGCCGTTGCCGGTGTAGAAGACGTGGTCGAAGCGCTGCTCCAGCAGGGCGGTGGTCTCCGGTACGCCGCCCTCGACGACGGCGACGGCGTCCCGGTCGAGGACCCGGGGCAGCCAGTGGGCGAGCGCGGCGGAGGTCGCGGGGGCCAGTTCGCTGGGCTTGACGAGCGCGCAGTTGCCGGCGGCGATCGCACCGACGAGCGGGGCGAGGGCCAGCTGCAGCGGGTAGTTCCAGGGGCTGACGATCAGCACGGTGCCGAGCGGTTCGCGGACGGCGCGGGCGCGGGCGGGCCGGAGCGAGAGCGGCACGCGGACGCGGCGCGGGCGCAGCCAGCGGTCGAGGTGGCGCAGGGTGTGGTCGATCTCGTTGACCGTGAAGCCGATCTCGGTGGTGTACGCCTCGGTGGCGCTCTTGCCGAGGTCGGCGTGGAGCGCGGCCGCGAAGGCGGCCTCCTGGTCGACCAGGAGGCGTCGCAGTGCGCGCAGTTGGGCCTTGCGCCAGGCGAGCGGCTTGGTGCGGCCGGTGGCGAAGGTGCCGTGCAGGCGGGCGACGGTCGCCGCCGCGTGGACCTGGGGGGTGTCCGTGGGAGCGCTCATGCCGTGGAGCATATACGAAACGAAGCCATTTCGTTTCGTAAAGGTATGCTGATTTTCATGCCCCGCACCACCGCCACCACCGCGCCCGCTCCTGCCGCCGTGCCCCGCCGGGGGCGTCCACGCGACGCGGGCCGGGACCGGGCCCTGCTCGACGCGACCCTGGCCGTACTGGGCGAGAGCGGCTACGCAGCCCTCACCACCGCCGCCGTCGCGGCCCGGGCGGGCACCTCCACCGCCACGCTGTACCGCCGCTGGTCCTCCAAGGAGGACCTGGTGATCGCCGCCGCCACCACCTACAGCGAAGGCCTGGACGTCGACACCGACACCGGCGGCGTCGAGGGCGACCTGCGGGCCCTGCTCCGCGACAAGGCCGCCGCGCTGACCGGCGAGGGCGGACGCGTGCTGCGCGCCCTGATCGGCGAGGCCACCCACAACACCGCCCTCGCGGAGGCGCTCACCGCCGCCGTCCTCGCGCCGGTGCACCGGCGGATCGGCGGGATCGTCCGCCGCGCCGTCGCCCGCGGCGAGATCCCGCCCCCGGCGGACACCGACCTCCTCGGCGACGTGGTCGTCGGCCCGATCGTCAGCCACTTCTTCCTGACCGCCCGGCTCCCCGACCAGGTCGACCCGGCCACCGCCGAGGCGACCGCCGACCGCCTGCTCCCCTTCGCCCTCCGCGCCCTGGGCGGCACGGTCGGCGGCCACGACGGCCGCTAACGGCGGACGATCTCGGCGTCCGGGTAGTCGGACGCGATCCGCTCGGCCATCAGCTCCCAGAAGCCGGGGTACCGGTACACCCCGGGGTACCAACTGGCGTACGACCACGCCTCCCACTCGCCGTCGCCGTTCACCACGGCCGGGTTGAGCATCAGCAGGGAGCTGTCACCCCAGTCGCTGATCAGCAGGGCGGTGCTGAAGTGCTCGCAGCGCACCAGCACGCAGTCCTGGTCCTCGCCGTAGCGGAAGTACTCCTCGTCGGGGACCGTCGACCGGTCGTCGCCCCGCGACCAGATCTCCACCAGGTCCGGCTCCAGGTCGCGGAGCCAGCCGATCCGCCCGGCGGTGAGGAGCGGCCCCTCGGTGTCGTCCACGTGCGACCAGCCGTCGCTCGCCGCCAGGAACTGCCGGTAGCTCGGCGGCAGTCGGACGCCCAGCCGGCGTTCCGCGGCGGCGATGTCGGCCTCCGACGCGCCGGCCGTGCCGAGCCAACCGCTCGCGTGCGCCGCCGCGGGGAAGCGCGGCTCCGCCTCGTGGGCGTCGGGCGCCAGCCACAGGGTGCTCCACTGCCGGAGCAGGTCGGGCCACGGGTACGGCGTGGGACGGTCTCGGTCACTCATGCGCGGCATCGTAGGCCGCGGTCAGGACAGCGGGTCGGGGACGCCTCGGTCGAGGGCGGCAGGGGCGTCCGGGCCGGGGATGAGGGAGACGTCGAGGTCCGGGGCGGGTGAGGCGTCGGGGTCGTCGGCGGCGGGAAGGGCGTCCGGGTCGGGGGCGGGGCGGGCGGTCAGGGCGCGCAGGTTGTCGGTGAGGCGGGTGGAGGTGGCCCGCAGGCGCTTGGCGCGTTCGGTGTGGGTGCCGGCGCGGGGGGACTTCGCGATGGTGACCGGGATGCCGCGGGCACGGGCGGCGGCGATCAGGCTCTCCCCCGCCTCCGGGACGGTGGTGAGGACGGACGCCGCGAACAGTCCGCCGGCCATGGTCCGCGGCCGGCCGAGGAGGTTCTTGTGGACGATCTCGCAGGGCAACAGCCGCTCCCCCCGCTCGGCGGCCTCGCTCGCCGCGAGCGCGACGGTGAGCAGCCCTTCGGCCGCCTTGGTGACCAGCCACTTGCGGCCGGGGACGGGCGGCAGGAACTCGCGGATCCGGTCGACCTCGCGCTCCACGACGACGTCCGGCAGGAGATCGACCGCCGAGTACTGGCGGATCTCCAGCACCCTTTCCCAGTCGACCTCTTCGCCGTCGAAGCCGATGCGCTTCGGGCCGATCGAGACCTGGCCGAGCCCGTCCAGCAGGTGCAGCAGCTTCACCGCGGGGCCCGGTACACGCGGGAGTCGGCCGACCATCCCGGCGAGTGAGATCTCCCACGGCTCGGCGGTCGGCACCGCGGGACGCGGGTGGTTCTCGATCGCGCGGCGGGCCCAGTCGCCGCCGACCTTCGTCCGCGCCGCCGACGCGGCGCGGGTCACCGCCCCGGCCACGTCCTTGATTCCCGCCACCGCCGCCCCCGTTCGACCGTTCCACCCGCTGCACGGAGGACGCTACGCGACGCGCGTGAAGTTGCGCGCGCTTCGCGGCACTTGACGGCCGGTGGTGCGCTGCAGGGGCGGGCCACGAATCTCGGTGGCGGTGCGGGTACGGATGGGCGAGCATGCGCGCATGAGCGACCAACCCGAACGATGGACCGAGGCGACCGTCTACCTCGACATGTGGGTCGACCCGGACAAGGACCCGCGCGACAACGACGGGCCGGGCCCCGAGGGCGAGTCGGCGACCCTGGCCGACTACCTGACGAGCTTCCGCCTGACCCTGCGGATGAAGTGCGAGGGCCTGGACGCCGAGCAGTTGGCGCGCCGTTCCGTCCCGCCGTCGACGATGTCGCTGCTCGGGCTGGTGCGTCACCTCGCCGAGGTGGAACGGGACTGGCGGACCTGGCTCGACGACCCCGAGCCGCTGCCCAAGCTCTACGGGGTGCGCGACGGCGACTTCGACGGTGCCGTCGCGGACCCGGCCGTGGTCGAGGGCGCGTTCCGCGACCTGGAGCGCGAGCAGGCGGCGACCGATGCCGCGCTGGCCGCGTACGAGGACCTGGGCCGGCGGGTCGGCAAGGACGGGATCTCGATCCGGGAGCTGCTGGTGCACCGGGTGGAGGAGTACGCCCGGCACTGCGGGCACGCGGACCTGCTGCGCGAGTGCGTGGACGGCCGGGTGGGCCAGTAGCGGGAGCACGGCCGGCGCCGGCGCGCCAGGCATCGGCGCGTCGGGCCTGAATGCGCCAGGCATCGGCGCGTCGGGCCTGGATGCGTCAGGCGCCGGCGAGTTCGGCGTTGGCGCGTTCGGCGATCAGGGTGAGCAGGCGGCCCGCGACGGCGGCGTCCTCCGGCGGGATGCCGGCGTAGAGGCGACCCGCGATGGCGGCGGCGGCTTCGGCGGTGCGGGCCTGGAGGGCGGCGCCCTCGTGGGTGAGGGCGAGCCCGGCCGGCCCGGCGGGTGCCAGCAGGCCGGCGTCGGCGAGGCCGGCGAGCGCGGCCTCGGCGGCTCCGGTGTCGATCTTCAGGCTGCCGGTCAGCCGGGCCACCAGGGCGGCCCGGTCGATGGTGCCTCCGGCGGCGGCGGTCGCGTTGAGCGCGAGGTTCTGCTCGAAGCCGATGCCGGTACCGGCCAGCTCGCGCTGGAGCAGTGCGCGGGCGGCGTAGTGGGCCTGGCCGATCACCTGGCTGTTGAAGGGCTGGACGGTCATGGCGGTTCCCCCTTGCGTCGGCGGCGGGCCGTACGACCGGCCCGCGTTCTGATGCTCAGACTCTAATGGGACTGAGTCCCAATTTGCAACGGGTGCCGATTGGGCCTGCGCCTCGGATAGGCTGCCGCCATGACGCCCGAACCCCGGCACGCCACCGACCGCGCCACCGACCGCGCCCTTCCGCTGCGCGAGCGCAAGAAGCTGCGGACCCGGCAGGCCCTGGCCGCCGCCGCGCTGCAGATGTTCAGCGAGCGCGGACTGGACGCGACCACCGTGGAGGACCTGGTCGACCGGGCGGAGGTCTCCAGAAGCACCTTCTTCCGGGTCTTCCCGGCGAAGGAGGCCCCGGCGATCGAGGCCGAGGTCGAGCTGTGGACGGCGGTCCTGGCCGCGCTCGGGGAGCGACCGCTCGCCGGCCCGGTCCTCGACGCGCTGCGGGATGTGCTGCGCGAGACGGTCGGCGCGCTCGGCACCGAGTGGGCGCACCGGTACGTCGACACCCGCCGGCTGGTGCTCGCCGAGCCGGCGCTGCTCGCGTACATGGGCCGCTACCGCGCCGAGGTGGAGCAGCGGCTCGCGGAGCGGTTGGCCGACCGGCTCGGGCTGCCCGCCGAGGACATCCGGCCGCAGGTGCTGGCCGAGCTGACCACCACGGGGTGGCGGATCGCCGCCCGGAGCTGGGTCCACGCGGGCGGGCCGGGCGGGGTCGAGGTACTGGCGGAGCGGGTCGGCGAGGCGTTCGCGGCGGTGCCGGCGAGCCTGGAGCTCACCGCACCGAGGTGAACATTTCATCAGCGGAAATATTCACCTGCTCACGGGATGTTGTCCGGAGCTGAACCATCCGCTTGCCCCTGCTGGAGGAGAGACCGTGCGCGTCGAGATCTGGAGCGACATCAACTGCCCGTGGTGCTACGTGGGCAAGGCCCGGTTCGAGGCCGCACTGGCGCAGTTCCCGCACCGCGACCAGGTCGAGGTGGTGCACCGCTCGTTCGAGCTCGACCCGCGGCTGGGCGGCGAGGCGAAGGCGGTCGTCCCGGCGATCGCCGCCAAGTACCGGATCGACCTGGAACAGGCCCGGGCCGCCGAGCAGCGGGTGCGCGAGCACGCGCACGGCGAGGGCCTGGAGTTCCACGGCGGCGAGCGCGACTACGCGAACACCTTCGACATGCACCGCCTGCTGCACTTCGCCGCCGAGCACGGCCGCCAGGCGCAGCTGCTCGACCTGCTCTACCGGGCCAACTTCGCCGAGGAGCGCTCCGCGTTCGGCGACGAGCGGCTGCTGGAGCTCGCGGTCGAGGCCGGCCTGGACGGGACGGCCGCCGCCCGGGTGATCGCCGACCGGGACGCGTACGCGGAGGCCGTCCGGGAGGACGAGGCGACCGCGACGGCGCTGGGCGCCACCGGGGTGCCGTTCTTCGTCTTCGACCGGCGCCTCGGCGTCTCCGGCGCCCAGCCGCCCGCCGCCTTCGCGGGCGCGCTGGACCAGGCCTGGGCCACCCGCCCCGTCCCGCAGCTGGTCACGATCGGCGCGGACGGCGGCGGCGAGGCGTGCGGTCCGGACGGGTGCGCGGTGCCGCAGGCCTGACCCGCGGACTCAGGGCGCCCAGGGGCGTGAGGAGCGCCCAAGGCGCTCAGGGCGCTCAGGGCGCGAGGGGCTTGGCGCGGACGTGGATCCGTTCGCCCTGCGCGCCGAAGAGGCTGAGGATCTCCACCGGGGCGTCCCCGGTGGAGCCGAACCAGTGCGGCACCCGGGTGTCGAACTCGGCCGCCTCCCCCGCCCTCAGGACCACGTCGTGCTCGGCCAGCATCAGCCGCAGCTTGCCGCTGAGCACGTACAGCCACTCGTAGCCCTCGTGCGTGCGCAGCTCCGGCTCGCACCGGGTCACCGGGATCACCATCTTGTACGCCTGTGGCCCGCCCGGGAGTTGGGTGAGCGGGATGATCGTCGCGCCGTGCCGGGTGATCGGCTTCAGCCGCACCCGGGGGTCGCCGACCTGCGGCGCGCCGACCAGTTCGTCGAGCGGCACCCGGTAGGCACGGGCCAGCGGCAGCAGCAGCTCCAGGTTGGGCTTGCGCTCGCCGGACTCCAGCCGGGAGAGGGTGGAGACCGAGATCCCGGTGGTCCGGGCGAGCTCGGCGAGGGTGAGTTCGTGCCTGGCCCGCAGGGCCCGCAGGCGCGGGCCGACGGAGGCCAGCACCTCTGCGTCGTCGTTTGCCATATCGGCAACAATACTTTGCCGCCTACAGGGTGCGGGAGCACTGTGGGGCCGGACGGACGACCGGCTTCCCACGGAGGGCACTCATGACGGCGGAACACGCGCGGCAGGCGGAGCAGACGGATCAGGATCAGTACGACGTGGTCGTGGTGGGCGGTGGCGCGGCCGGGCTGAGCGGGGCGCTGGCGCTGGCCCGGGCGCGCCGCTCGGTGCTGGTGGTGGACTCCGGTCAGCCGCGCAACGCACCGGCCGGACACGTGCACAACTTCCTGGCCAGGGAGGGAACCTCCCCCGAGGAGCTGCTGGCGGCCGGGCGGGCCGAGGTCGCCGGGTACGGCGGCCGGGTGACGGACGGCCGGGTCGTCCGGGCGGAGCGCGACGGGGACGGCTTCCGGCTGACCCTCGCCGCCGACGGCGCCGGCCCGGCCTCCGACGCCTCGCGGGAGGTCCGGGCGCGGCGGTTGCTGGTGACGACCGGGCTGGTCGACGAGCTGCCCGAGGTGCCGGGGCTGGCCGCGCGGTGGGGCCGGGACGTGCTGCACTGCCCGTACTGCCACGGCTGGGAGGTCCGCGACCGGCGGATCGGCCTCCTGGCGACCGGTCCGCTGGCCTGGCACCAGGCCGAGATGTGGCGGCAGTGGAGCCCGGAGGTGGTCGTCCTGCTGCACGGGACCGAGCGGCCCGCGCCCGAGCAGGCGGAGCGGCTGGCCGCCCGCGGCATCCCGGTGGTGACCGGTCCGGTCGCGGAGCTGGAGACGGCGGACGACGCGCTGACCGGTGTCCGGCTGGCCTCCGGCGAGCGGGTGGCGCTGGACGCGCTGGTGGTGACGGCCCGGGTGACCGCCCGCGCCGAACTGCTGGAGTCCCTCGAACTGGCCCCGGAGCCGGTGGAGTTCGGCGGACTGGTGGTGGGCAGCCAGATCGCCGCCGACCCGGTCGGGGCGACCGCCGCGCCCGGCGTGTGGGTGGCGGGCAACGTCGCCGACGTCCAGGCGCAGGTGGTGACGGCGGCGGCCGCCGGGCTGAAGGCGGGCGCGGCGATCAACGCCGACCTGATCGCCGAGGACACCCGCGCGGCGGTGGCGGAGCACCGCGTACGGGTCGGCGCGATGTTCGAGCAGGAGGCGTGGGAGGAGCGCTACCGCTCGCGCCCGGTGCTGTGGAGCGGCCGACCGAACCCGCAACTCGTCGTCGAGGCGGATTCGTTGAAGCCGGGCCGGGCGCTGGAGGTGGGTGCGGGCGAGGGTGCCGACGCCCTCTGGCTGGCCGAACGCGGCTGGCGGGTCGACGCGGTGGACATCTCCGCCACCGCCCTGGAACGGGCCGCCGCGCACGCCGTCGGCCGTCCCGGCGCCGAGTCCGTCACCTGGGTCCGGGCCGACCTGCGGGAGGAGCCGCCCACCGAGGGCGGGTACGACCTGGTGACCGCCCAGTACATGCACCTGCCCGGCGCCGCCCGGACCGAGCTGTACGCCCGGCTGGCCGACGCCGTCGCCCCCGGCGGCACCCTGCTGCTGGTCGGCCACGACCCGAGCGACCTGCGGGTCGCGACCCGGTCCGCGCTGATGCCCGACGCGCTGTTCACCGGTGGGGAGTTGGCGTCCGCGCTCGACCCCGACCGGTGGCAGGTCGCGGCGGCCGAGACCCGCACCCGGGAGGTCGTGGACGGCGACGGGAACTCCGTCCTGGTCCGCGACGCCGTGCTGGTGGCCCTCCGCCGGGAGGACGCGTGAGAACCCTGGCCGTCGAAGGTCCCCCGCGGGTGCAGACCCGCCGGACCGGGTGGGCGATGGCCGCCCTGGCCCTGGCCGTCCTGCTGCCCTCGCTGGGCACCAGCATCGCCAATGTGGCCCTGCCGGCCCTGAGTTCGGCATTCGGAGCCCCGTTCCAGCAGGTCCAGTGGGTGGTGGTCGGGTACCTGCTGGCCATCACCACGCTGGTCGTCGGCGCCGGACGGCTCGGCGACCTGTACGGCCGCCGGCGGCTGCTGCTGGGCGGGATCGTGCTCTTCACCGCCGCCTCGGTGGCGGCCGGACTCGCGCCGACGCTGTGGCTGCTGATCGCCGCCCGGGCGGTCCAGGGCCTCGGCGCGGCCGCGATGACCGCACTCGCGATGGCCCTGGTCGGCGAGACCGTACCGAAGGAGCGGACCGGGCGGGCGATGGGCCTGCTCGGGACGGTGTCGGCGATCGGCACGGCGCTCGGGCCGACCCTGGGCGGGCTGCTGATCGCGGGCATCGGCTGGCGGGCGGTGTTCCTGGTGAACGTGCCGCTGGGCGTGGGCGCGCTGCTGCTCGCCCGCCGCCAGGTGCCGGCGACCGGCCGGCCGTCGGGGGCCGCCCCTGGCTTCGACCGGACGGGCACCCTGCTGCTGGCGGTGACCCTCGCCGCGTACGCGCTGGCGATGACCGTGGGGCACGGCTTCGGCCCGGTCGCCCTGGTGCTGCTCGGCGGGGCGCTGCTCGGCGGCGTGCTGTTCGTCCGCACGGAGGCCCGGATCGAGGCGCGGGCGGACGCACGGTCAGGAGCGCGGGAGCAGGCACCGGCACCGGCAGGGGTACGGGCGGAGGCGGGCGCGGAGGCCCCGGCAGCGGCGCGGGGAGACGTCCGCGGGGTGGCGCCGCTGGTGCGGGTCGGGATGTTCCGCGACGCGGGGCTGAGTGCCGGGCTGGTCACCAACGCCCTGGTGTCGACGGTGATGATGGCGACCCTGGTGGTCGGACCGTTCCACCTGGCGCGGGCGCTCGGCCTGCCGGCCGTCGCCGTCGGACTGGTGATGTCCGCCGGGCCGGTGGTCACCGCGCTCAGCGGCATCCCGGCCGGGCGGATCGTCGACCGGCTCGGCGCCGGGCGGATCACCGTCGGCGGGCTGACCGCGATGACCGTCGGGTGCGTCCTGCTCGCGGTGCTGCCCGGGTCGTTCGGCGCGGCCGGCTGGATCGGCTCGATCACCGTCCTGACCATGGGCTACGCCCTGTTCCAGACCGCCAACAACACGGCGGTCCTGGCGGAGGTCCCCGCCGACCGGCGCGGGGTGGTCTCCGGGTTGCTCAACCTGGCCCGCAACCTGGGTCTGGTGACCGGCAGTTCGGCGCTCGCCGCGGTCTTCGCGGCGGCCGCCGGCACCGCCGACCTCGCCGACGCCCCGGCGGGCGCGGTGGCCGACGGCACCCGGGCCGCGTTCGCGGTCGCCGCGGTCCTCACCCTGACGGCGCTGGCGGTCACGGCCGCCGGGCGGGTGTTCGCCCGGCGGGCGGGTGCTCGCCCGGCGGCGGACGTGAGCGGTCAGTAGTCGTCGAACTCGTCGGGGTCGTCCCATTCGGGTTCCACGGCCGCCTGGGGTTCGGCGACCCAGCCGGCGGCCAGGACCAGCCGCGAGGTGCGGTGCACGGCCAGGAAGCCGAACGGGCGGTCGAACGCCACCGCCACCGACTTCACCCGGTACCGCAGGTCCGGAAGGCCGGCCCCCACCGCCCCGAACGCGGTGACCGCGGCGGCCCGGAAGCCGTCCGGGCCGAAGGCGGCGGTCGCGGACTGCCGCCCGGAGCCGATGGACAGCGGCTCCGCGGTGGTGATCCCGGGGAAGTGACCGGCCGGGGCCTCCGAGGAGGCGGTGGCGAGACCGAACGCCTCCGGCCGGGCCAACAGGTCGTGGTCCGCCCGGATCGTGAACGCCGGGACCGCCACCCGCAGCATGTGCTCGCGGCGCTCGCTCCGGATCCGGGTGACCTCCAGCCCGGGCCCGGGCCGGCCGGTCGGCAGCAGGTCGCCGGTCACCCGGGCGTGGGTGCGGTCGAGGATGCCGAGACCGGCGTCGAGGACGGCGCCGGGCGCCGCGCTCTCCTCGCCGAGCAGCAGGTGGACGTCGATGCCGTTGCCGCCTAGGACCCGCAGTTCGGTCACCGGACCGGCCGGGGTGGCGGCGACCGCGACCCGGTCGAGCAGGCCGGTGGTCCGCGCCAGGAACGCGTACCCTTCCGCGGTCCACGGCCCGTCCGAGGGGCGGTAGTACGTCGCGTGGAAGGGGCGGATCCAGTCGGTGCGGACGCTGAGCGCGGAGGCGAGGACCAGCCGGGTGTCGGGTTCGACCGCGACCGGCATCGACTCGATCAGGCCGTCGGTGTTCCGAGCCGCCCAGGCGTCCAGCCGTCGGCGGTCCTCCGGCTCGACGCCGGTGAGGACGCCGTGCACGTCCGCAGGCAGACCCGCCAGCCAGGACGGCTCCGGGCGGAGCAGGTCGGAGGTCCACAGGCCGACGGCGGCCGAGGAGCCGGGCAGTGTCCGCAGGGTGGTGAGCAACTCCCGTGCGTGGTGCGCGGCTTCGTCGCGGCGCATGCCGAGGGCGTCCTCCAGTTCGGCGACCGCGGGGCCGTGCGCACCCGTCGCCAGGAAGGCCAGCAGCGGCCACACCCCGGCCGGCATGAAGACGGTGCTTTCGCTCTCCGCCAGACCCGCCCACCGTGCCGCCAGCCGGTTCACCGCGCGGACCGTCGCGCTGCTGCCCATGGTTCTCCCTCCCCGGACGATCCGCCCGAGCGTAGGGCCCGGACGGACCGGCGGCGAGCGGATTTCGCGCCCGATCGCGGCGCGCGGGCTCCGGCGTACGGGCTCCGGCGTACGGAGTTCGGCGACCGGTTCCGGCGGCCGGGGCTCAGCGTTTCCGGGCTCAGCGTGCCCGGGTGAGGGCCGTGTGCAGGCGCTCGTCCGCGCGGCCGAGTTCGCGGGCGGCGAGCCAGGCGGCGGCGCCGGCCGGGTCGCCCGCCGGGTGCAGGGCGGCGTCCGGCCACCGGGCGGTGACGCGGGTGCGGACCGCCGCGGTGAGCGGTGTGTCGGGGGTGAGCACCCCGCCCGCCAGGACGATCGGCCGGCGGGAGCCCGGTTCGCGGACGGTCGCCAGGGTGTCGAGCAGGTGCCCGGCCGCCCGCTCGACCAGCGCCGTCGCGTCCGGGTCGCCCTCGGCGGCCCGGCGGAGCACCAGCGGCGCCAGCTTGGCCAGGTGGACCGGGGCGTGCGCGTGCGCGGCCGCGATCACCGCCGTCCGGGGGTTGGCGGCGGCCGGCAGCGGGCCGGCCAGCGCCTCCACGACGGCTGCGGCCAGGCCGGCGAGCGGGCCGCCGTCCGCGCGGTCGATCGCGGTGAGGGCGTTCGCGACAGCCGCGCGGCCCAGCCAGAAGCCGGAGCCCAGGTCGCCGAGCAGCCAGCCGTGGCCGTCCGCCGTCCGGACCGGGGTGTGCGCCCGGCACTCGGCGGCGACCGCGCCCGTACCGGCGATCAGCACCGAGCCGTCCGGCGCGAACGTGCCTGCGGTGTAGGCGAGTTCCGCGTCGCCCACCAGCGCGGGGCGGCAGCCCAGGCCGAGCCCGGGCCACAGTACGTCCAGCGCCCCGCCCGCGACCGAACCGCCCGCCAGGCCGATCACCCCGGACGCCACCCGGGCCGGATCGGCGCCCGCCTCGGCGAGCGCCCGGCGGACCGTGTCGCCGACCGCGCGGACGGCCGCCGCGGCCCCGTGCGAGACCGGGTTGCCGCCCTCGCCCCGGGCGGCGCCCAGCACGGTGCCGTCCAGATCGGCGAGCAGCACCCGGGTGGTGCTGCCGCCGACGTCGAGGCCCACCACCAGCGGGCCGCCGGTCACGCCGTCCGCCGGATCCGGCCGGCGTAGCGCGCCTCCAGCTCCTGGTTGTGCGCGTCGCCGCCGGGGATGTTCGCCGACAGGTAGACCGGCGGAACCCCGCCCGACTCCTCGATCCGGCGGATCACCTCGGCGACGATCTGCTGCGCGAGCAGCGCGGCCGTGATCGAGGAGATGCCGCACGCCAGGCCGCCGCCGGCCATCGGCAGCACCGCGTCGCCGTACGGGGCGGCGTTGTCCAGTGCCACGTCGGCGTAGTCGCGCAGGCGCAGGCCGGACGGGTGCTTGGGCTCCACCCGCGCGGTGTGCTCGGCGGAGGTGATCACGATCAGCGGGTGGCCGTTCTCCTTGGCGAGCCGGGCGAGCTCCACCACGCAGCCGTTGACGCCCGAGTTGGAGGCCAGCACGAACACGTCCGCCGGGTGCGGGGCGGTCAGCTCCCAGAGCAGGGCCGCCGATTCGGTGCCGCGCTCCAGGTCGGGGCCCTCCAGCGAGTCCAGCGACCGGCCGCCGTACAGCACCGTGTCCCGCAGTGCGATCCGGTTGCTCGGCACCAGGCCGCCGGCCCGGCCGGCGATCTCCATCGCGAGCGCCTCGGAATGGCCGGTGCCGAACGCCTGCACGATGCCGCCGTTGGCCAGCGACTCGACGATCGACTCGGCGGCCCGGACGACGTTCTCGGCCTGCTCCTTGGTGACGCGGTCGATCGCGGCGTGCGCCGCGGCCGCGAAGTCCACCGCTGACGGTGTGGGCATCTGGACCTCTCTCGTCATGGTCACTGATGCTGCCCAACTATCGACCGCCCCCGACCCACTGTCAACGAGTGGACTAGACCATCTGGGGGCGCTGCCACCACCGCGCCGCGTCCTCGGCGGGCCCCTCGGGCGCGCCGAACCAGAACGACACCCCGAGCCGCTCGGCCACCGCCCGACCCAACTCACGCGCCGTGCCGGCCTCCGAGCGAGGCGACCGACCGTCGCCGGATCCGAGCAGCTCGGCACCGGCCCGGACCGCTGCCAGCTCCGCCTCCCTGTACGGCCCGGAAGCCACCGCGAGCAGCAGCACGAACGGGGCCTCGCCCTCCTCGCGCCACACGGCCTCCACCGCCTCCGGCCGGAAGGACAACCCCTCCGCCAGAGCGGCGAGTTCAGCCGGGTCGAGGGGGGTCGCCGGCGCGGGGGCCGCGATCGCCGCCCGGCGTTCCACCAGGAAGTCCACCGCCGCGTGGAGCCCCGGCTTGGGATCGGCCGAGGCGTCGCGGACCGCCGCGACGGCCATGACCATCCGGCCGCCCCGCAGGTGGGCGTCGACCACGGCGCGTACGGGGGCGGGCAGCGCGTTCCAGATCCTGTCGTCCATGGGCGCCATGGTTGCCGCCGGGCGGGGGCCGGGCAACGGGGTTACGGGGCGGGTGGGAGGAGGATGCTGCGTTCGACCGGGGAGGAGAGGACGATCGAGGTGGTGGTGCGGCCCAGGGAGGAGAGCTGTTCGAGGAGTTCTTCGAGGTGGCCGGTGTTGCGGACGGCGATCTTGAGGATCCAGCAGTCCTCGCCGATCACGTGGTGGACCTCCAGGATCTCCGGGCGATGGATCAGCTCCTGGGTGCGGAAGTGGCACAGCGTGATGCCGCCGTGCGGGGAGAGCCGGACGAACGCCTGGATGCCGTAGCCGAGGCGCTCCGGGGAGACCCTCGCGGTGTAGCCGGTGATGGTGCCGTTGGCCTCCAGGCGGCGGATCCGCTCGCCGACGGCGGCCGGGCTCATGGACACCCGGCGGCCGAGCTCGCTGAGGGTGATCCGGCCCTCGGTCTGGACGAGCTCCAGGAGCTTCAGATCGACCGCGTCGAGGCCCGCTGACGAATCGTCGGCCGAACCGCGGAAACCTCGCTGATCTTTTGGCGAAAGCGCCGGAACGCCCATGGATCCCCCTTCATCGGACGGTGACTCACCGTGAGACTAGTACCTGTCCGGGAACGAGAGGAGAGCACCGTCATGGACGAGGTCTGCGTCATCGGCGGCAGCCGCTACTTCGGCCGCCGACTGATCGAGCGGCTCCGCGACGCCGGAGCGAAGGTCACCGTGATCAACCGGGGCTCCACTCCCCCGCCGCCCGGGGTGGAGCACCTGGTCGCCGACCGCGACGACGAGGCGGCGCTGCGGGCGGCGCTGGGCGACCGCCGGTTCGACGTGGTGATCGACCAGGTCTGCTACACCCCCGCGCAGGCGGCCGTCGCCAAGCGGGTGTTCGCGGGCCGGACCGGACGGTACGTGCTCACCTCCACGATCGAGGTGTACCAGTCGCTGCACGCCGACGCCCCGCTCGCCGAGTCGGCGGTGGACCCGGCGGAGGTTACGGTCGACCTGGAACTCCCCTGGAGCGATCCGGAGTTCGTCGAGGAACGGTACGCCGAGGGGAAGCGCCAGGCGGAGGCGGTGCTGCTGGTCGACCCGGCGTTCCCGACGGTCGCGGTGCGGACCGCCCACGTCCTGGGCGGCGGAGCCGAGGACTTCACCGGCCGGCTGGCCCACTACGTCGAGCGGATCCGCGCGGGCGAGCCGATCGCGGTGCACGCCGAGGCCCGGCCGTCCTCCTTCGTCGAGTACGAGGAGATCGCCGACTTCCTGCTCTGGACGGCGGTCGCCGACTTCACCGGGCCGGTCAACGCCTGCTCCGACGGCGAGTTCGGGGTCGCACAACTGGCGGACCGGATCGGCCGGGCGATCGGCGGGGCGGACGGCGGCGAGCTGCGGCTGCGGACCGCGCCGGAGCCGTCGCCGTTCTCCTTCGGCCACTACTACGGCATGGACAACTCCCGAGCCCGCGAGCTCGGTTACCGCTTCTCGCACACCTCCGACTGGCTGCCGCGGATCGTCGCCGAAGCCGTCGCCGCCACCGGCACTCGATAGGAGCACGCCCCATGCGCACCAGGTTCATCGGCACGGTCGAGGTCGGCGCGATCGGGTACGGCGCGATGCCGCTGTCCATCGAGGGCCGGCCGGACGAGGCGCAGGCGATCAGCACCGTGCACGCCGCGCTGGACGCCGGGATCACCCTGCTCGACACCGCCGACTCGTACCACTGGCACGCCCAGGAGATCGGCCACAACGAGGAGTTGCTCGCCCGGGCGCTGCGCGGGTACGGCGCCGACCGGTCCCGGGTACTGGTCGCGACCAAGGGCGGGCGGGGACGGCCCGGGGACGGCAGCTGGACGATCGACGGGCGGCCGGAACACCTGCGGCGGGCCTGCGAGGGCTCGCTGCGACGCCTGGGGGTGGAGGCGATCGGGCTGTACCAGCTGCACCACCCGGACCGGAACGTGCCGTGGGCCGAGTCGGTCGGCGCCGTCGCCGGGCTGCTGGACGAGGGCAAGGTCCGGGCGGTGGGCATCTCCAACGCGGACGCCGGGCAGATCCGCGAGGCGCACCGGATCCTCGGGCCGGGGCGGCTGGTGTCGGTGCAGAACGAGTTCTCGCCGGCGGTGCGCGGCGGGGAGGCCGAGATCCGGGTCTGCGAGGAGCTCGGGCTGGCGTACCTGCCGTGGGGGCCGCTCGGCGGGATCGGCGTCGCGGGCGGGCTCGGGCAGGAGCACGCGGCGTTCCGGGAGGTCGCCGAGCGGCACGGAGTGAGCCCGCAACGGGTGTGCCTGGCCTGGCTGCTGGCGAAGTCGCCGGCCATCGTGCCGATCCCCGGCGCACGCCGGCCGGAGACCGTCCGCGACTCCGCCGCCGCGGCGGAACTCCAGCTGGACGCCGAGGAGTTCGCCCTGCTGGACGGCAAGCCCGGCGCCTGACGGACGCCCCGCCGGCGGCTCGGGCCCTGCCGGGAGGCACGGGCCCTGCGGGGCCCAGGCTCTGCCGGGCTCGGCTCGCGGCCGACGGCTCCGGCTCCGGCGGGTGGCCCGGTGTCCGGCGGCTCCCCCTGTCCGGGGGCTGGGCTCAGCGGCCCGGGAGGAGGCGGGAGCGCCAGAGCCACCAGGGGAGGCGGTGGCGGGGGACGAAGGCCCAGATGTCGTCGTCGGCCTCGTTGCCGCGGGGCAGGCGGCGCAGCAGGTCGAGGCAGGCGCGGTCGACGGTGCCGTGGAGGCGGGCGGTGTGGGCGAGGGCGACGGTGGCCTGGTGGACCAGGTCGGGGTCGTCGGCGGCCAGGGCCCGGGCGACGCGGGGCAGGATGTTGGCCGGGTCGGGGTGGGTGACGGCGAGGCCGATCAGAGCGACGCCGGCCAGCGGGTCGGACCGGTCGAGGGCGGCGTCGACCTCCTCGGGCCGGTCGGTGCCCATCAGCGCGGTGGTGGAGCTCCAGTCCATGCCCCGGCCGTCGGCGGCGCGGTCGAGCAGGAACTCCTGGCGGCCGGCCGGGTCGGGGGTGCCGGCGACGCAGGTGCAGAGGTAGGCCCAGACCCGGTCGAGGCCGTCCCGGCCGACGGCGAGCGCGCGGCAGTCGGCGTCGAGCTGCTCGGAGTTCTCCAGCAGCGCGAAGTCCTGGCCCCGGGTGTCGAGATCGCAGCGGCGCAGGAAGGCGAGGAACTGGGTGTCCTCGGCGTCGAGGCGTCCGGCGAGGTGGGCCCAGGCGAGTTCGGCGGGCTCCAGGGCGGCGGCGTAGCGGGCCAGGTCGGCGAGAGGGGATGGCACCCGCCGACCCTATCCCGCCCGGGAGGACGGGCGGCCGGGGCCCCAGCAGCCCCGGCCGCCCTGCTCAGGGGGTGGCGTCACCCCGGCGACGGCACTCGGCCGTGCAGGTCACTCAGCCGTGCAGGTCACTCAGCCGTGCAGGTAGACGATGCCGAGCTTGGTGAGCTGCCAGTGCTGCCCGGCGGCGCCGGTGTCGTTGGCGAGCTCGACGTACGGGTTGCCGCCGCCGTCGGTGGCGGCGGAGAGCGAGACCAGCTTGCTCGGGTCCTGGGAGTCGGCGATCTTCCAGGTGCCGTCGCCGACCGGGCTGAGGATCCAGTGCTGGTTGGCGCCGCCGTTGCAGCGCCACTGCTCCAGGCGGGTGCCGGGGGCGGTGGAGGCGCCGGTGGCGTCGAAGCACATGTCGCGGTTGCCGCTGAAGTCGAGCTCGTAGCTGCCGCCGGACTTGATCTCGAAGACGAAGGACTGGTTGAGCCCGCCGGTCGCCGGATAGGTGATCGCGGCCCGCCCGTTGGCGGAGTCGCCGTACGTGCCGCCGCCGCTGAGGTCGAGGGCCCTGCCGTTGGCGGCGTTGGTGAGCTGGTACCAGGCGCCGTCCTCGGGCTTGTCGGGGAAGGGCTTGCCGGGGGTGAGCGGTTCGATCGAGGTGGTGTTCTGCTGGTTGAGCGTGCAGAACGCCTCCCGCTGGCCGGGCTGGGCGTAGAACTGGGCCAGGCAGGCGGCCTCGGCGCGGTAGCCGGCGACCCGCAGGTGGTACGACTGGCGCACCATGTTCATGCAGACGCCGGGGATGCCGATCTCCGAGTCGCAGCCGTTGCGGGTCTTCTCGGAGAGGTCGATGACGTCGCCGTTGGTGTACTCGTACGGCGAGCTGGTCCACTCGGCGCAGACCTCGTGGCCGTAGGAGACCCGGCGCTGGTCGAGGTAGCGGACGCCGGGGACGCGGGCGGCGGACTCGCGGAGGGCGTCGCTGAGCTGGGGCACCACCCAGTTGTGGCCCCAGGCGAGGTCCTCGGGGAAGGCCGGGCAGCCGTCGGCGACCTTGCCGACGTAGTCGTTGCGCCGGATGTCCGGGGTGATCGGGGTGAAGTACGACTGGTAGACCAGCTGGTACGCGGAGTCGTCGTACCCGGCCTTGCGCATGGTGTTGCGGATGTTGGTGAGCGCGGCGACCACCTTGGGTTTGACGCCCTCGGCGCGCCTGGCGATCTCGGCGCTGCCGATGGTGTCGCGGCAGCCCTTGTCCTTGGGGATCGGGAAGTACTGCACCAGGCAGTTCATCATGATCCCGGCGAAGTCGAAGTCGTCGTTGGCGCCGATCGTGACGACCACCATTTTGACGTCGTACCGGCCTGCCACCGAGGCGAGTTGGACGTCCTGCTTGGGCTCGCCGAAGTCGCCGCTGCCGCCGCCGGTGATCTTCGCCAGCTCGGGGTCGCTGACCAGGTCGCCGGTCTGGGCGCCGGAGCAGGCGAGGTTGATCGGGGTGACGCCGGGCAGGCCGGTCTGGAAGATCTCGGACCTGGTCGAGCGGTGGCAGTAGTTGGTGGGGGTGTCGGTGCCCGGGACGTAGTCGTCGTCGGTGTCGGTGCCGGCGCCCTCGCCGGAGATGGCGCTGTCGCCGAGCGCGACGACGGCGGCGGGCCGGCCGGCCGAGGGGGAGCCGCCGGCAGCGGCGGCGGTGGCGCCGGTGAGGCCGCTGCCGAGGCCGAGGGCGGCCAGCAGGGCGGCGGTGGCGAGCAGGGCGGGGGGCCGGGACCGGCGCACGCCGACCCGTGGAGACCTGGTCACTCATGACTCCTGGAGGGTGGGGGTCCACCGGCTGGTGCCGGCGGTGGGGAGCATGGGTTGAACATGAGCCAGGCTCACATGCTAGGTACTGACAGGTAACACAACAAGAGTCAGGACCGCCCCACCGGACAGAAGTTGGCCGGACAACGACCGAGCCGCCGCCCGCGCCTCAGGAGGGGTGGAGGCGGGGGACGGCGGCTCGGCTGTGCGGAATCGACCGGCCAGGTCAGACGACCTGCCGAAGTCAGCCGACGTTGGCGCAGGAGTTGCCGAACGCCGGGTTCAGCACGCCGATGACGTCGACGGAGTTGCCGCAGAGGTTCACCGGGATGTGGACCGGAACCTGGATGGCGTTGCCCGAGGCGACACCGGGAGAGTTCGCCGCGACGCCCTCGGCCTCGGCGCTCGCCATGGCGGTGCCGGCACCGGCCGCGACGATGCCGACGACGGCGGCGCCGACCGCGGCAGCCTTCTTGACGCTCATATGAGTCTCCTCGATAAATCAGATCTTCCAATTGCCGTGCACTGGAGGCTCAGCACGGAAGCGCACAGGGCGTGCACCACGGGCAACGAGACCCGATCACTTCGGTTGCGCCCGGCCTCCGACAATCACCCGTCCGGCTCAACCGGCGCATTCGGGTGATCGCGGAATCAGCCCGTTTCCCTCCGCGCACTGGGTCGTTCTTCCCTGCGAAACCGCTTCACCCGCACAAGAAATGAGACTGCATCATGCGCAAGCTCGCCTACGGCGCGTTCGGCTCCGCTGCCGCCGCGGCCCTGCTCCTCGGTGCCGCCGGCGCGGCCTCGGCCCACGGCGCCCACGGCGCGTCTGCCGAGGGCGTCGCCGCCAACTCCCCCGGCGTGCTGTCCGGCAACCTGATCCAGGTGCCGGTGCACGTTCCGGTGAACGTCTGCGGCAACACCGTGAACGTCATCGGTCTCCTGAACCCGGCGTTCGGCAACTCCTGCGTCAACGCCTGACGGTCCGACGGGCCCGTCCGGCCGCCCGCCGTCACCGGCGCGCGGCGGCCAGACGGGCCGGCTCCGCAGACCCCAGGATGACGCAACCGCTCTCCTGGACGCGCCGTCGCGCGCTCCTCTCCCTGTCGTGGGGAACGGACGCCTGGCGCACCCCAATGCGGCATTCCGCTTCGCTCAATCCACGTGCGACACGCGGGTCTTGAGCCGCGTGAGTGACAATCACGGCCCAACCGGAAATCCCCGGGCGATGATGCTGATTCGCCCGGCTCCCGACCTTCCAACAGTCGGGCAGAAATCGGAGGAAGAACCCCATGCGCAACTTCAAGAAGGCTGCCGTCCTGTCGATTGCCGCTGCCGGCCTCGCGTTCGGCTCGGCCGGCGTCGCCGCCGCGTCCTCGACCGCCGAGGGCGTCGCCGCCAACTCCCCGGGCGTGCTGTCCGGCAACCTGATCCAGGTGCCGGTCCACATCCCGGTGAACGTCTGCGGCAACACCATCAGCGTCATCGGTGCGCTGAACCCGGCGTTCGGCAACCACTGCGCGAACATCGGCTGACTCAGCGAGAGCTGACGCGGGGTGTCGCCCTCCGGCGGCACCCCGCACCCCTCCCCGTGTGTGATCTAGGAGATCAACCCCCATGCAGAACGTGAAGAAGGCCGCCGTCCTCTCGGCCGCCGCTGCCGGCCTGGTGATGACCGCCGCCGGTGTTGCCAACGCCGGCGCCGAGGCCCAGGGCGTCGCCACCAACTCTCCCGGCGTGCTCTCCGGCAACCTGATCCAGGTGCCGGTGCACGTTCCGGTGAACGTCTGCGGCAACTCCGTCGACGTCGTCGGCCTGCTGAACCCCGCGTTCGGCAACTCCTGCGCCAACGTGGACGCCCCTCCGATGGAGGAGGACTGCTGATCGGCCACCGCTGATCGACAGCCCCGCACGTCCACTGCCCCTCGGCCGACCCGGGCCGAGGGGCAGTAGGCGTACCCGCACGCACACCCCATCGGAGGAACCCCATGTCCCGTACCAGGACCGGCGCCGGCGCCCTGGCCGCGATCGGCACCGCCGTGCTGCTGAGCGGCGCCAACGCGAGTGCCGCGCAGGCCGAACAGGTCCTCCCCGCGGACCTCCCGCTGCCCGCCACGCAGCTGCAGAACACCGACGCCGCGCAGGCCGTCGGCGGCACCACCAGCGGCCTCGGCTACGCGATCGCACCGGTGAAGGAGCTGCGGCTGGACCCGTGGGCCGGGTCCTCGGCCGACTTCCTCAACAACGGCGTCGCGGTGGCCCCGGACAACGGCATGCCGCCGGTCGCCACCTCCGCGGTGACCGGTCCGCTCTCCAACGGCGGCGGCGCCAAGGACCTGCCGGTGGCCGGCGCCCTGCTGAGCACGCTGCCGCTCTGACGGACCGTCGGCAGGAACGCGACCCGTCGGTCGGCGTACGAGAAGGGCCCGGTACCGGCGGTACCGGGCCCTTCGGCGTGCTCCGCGGGGCAGCGGACTACATGTCGGTCCGGTCCATCGCCGAGCCGACGGTCTCCACCGGCTCGGCCTGGGCGAGGATGCCGCCGACCGTGCCGGTGGTGGTCGCGGTCAGGCCCTGCACCGAGTCCGTCACCGAGATCTCGTCCGGGTTGCCGCCCAGCTCCGCCTTGGCGCCCGGGACGGCCTGCACCGGGCCGGTCACCAGGTGCGGGTCCACCTTGTCCAGGGAGAGCGCCGCGTCGGTGAGCTCACCGCTGCGCCCCTCGACGAAGGTGACCGGGTGGCCGAGGCCGACCGCCGGGCCGGCCAGGTTGAGCGGCGCCGCCGGGGCGTCCAGGCCCAGGGTGCCGAGGTCGGTCGACTCGTCGGCGACCGGCAGCGGCAGGGTGGCGCCGAGCGCCGGGCCCTCCTTGCCGCCGTTCAGGGCGGGCACGATGTGGTCCGGGATCGGCTGCTTGGGGTCGGCGTTGGTCTCGGTCGGCGGCATCAGCGGCGAGGTGGGGAAGGAGCCGTGGATCTCACCGCCGTCCGGCAGCAGCGGGATCGGGTCGGTCGCCGCGCCGAGCGGAATGGTGTACGGCACCTCCTGGTGGCCGAGGTCGTTCTCGATCGCCGCCACCTCAGCGGGGGTCTTGGGGGCCGCCGCATGCGCGAGGCCCTGGGCGCTCGCGACGCCGGCGCCGACCGCCAGCAGCAGGGCACCGGTCGCCCGCTTGGAGAGCTTCATGCTGTTCACCGTTCTGTGCGTGGCTGTTGCGTGGGCATCCTGCGGAACGAGTCAGGGCCGGGCGAGAAGCAAGAGTTAACCGGAATGGCCTAATAATCCGACCGCACTTCGTGGCGGAACGGGGATCGTCGGCAATTTTTCACGCCGCCCCGTAACTTTCCCGCCCGTCATTCTTTGATCCGATCGTCGCAGCCACGACGGGGTACGCGGCAGGTCGCGAATCCGCTCCAACGGGCTAGCAACCACCCCGCCCGACTTCTCGTTGAGTGCGGTGGACGGCAATTCCAGAGAGGTTTCTCCCATGCTCAAGAAGACTTTCGCGTCCGTCGGCCTGGCTGCCGCCGCGCTGGCCGCGGCGTCCGCCCCCGCCGGCGCCATCGCGAACTCGGACGGCTCGGCCGGTTCCATCCAGGGCAACGGCGGCACCAACGCCACCGGCACCTGGGGCAACCACAGCCCGAACTTCCACTTCGCGGACAACCCGAACATCTGCCTGCCCGAGATCCACAACATCGGTGTGGCCGTCCTCGGCGTGGCGGTTCCGGTCGAGGTCGACGCACTCAACAACCAGCCCAAGCAGACCTGCGTGGTCGGCCAGGGCACCATCGGCAGCGGCGACGGCGGCGTCTCCCACCTGGTCGGCTGACGCTCCGTCACTGCCAGCCCGCGGAGCCCCCGCTCCGTACGGCTCCCGCCGTCCGGCCGCTCCCCCCGGCCGGACGGCAACCCGCCCGGTTCGCGCCACGAGTCGGGCCCCCGCTCCACCTCCATCAGATCCGAAAAGGAACTCCAGAGATGATCAAGAAGGCTCTCGCCGCCGCCGGTATCGCCGCTGCCGGCCTCACCTTCGCCACCTCTCCCGCGATGGCGATCGCCGACTCCGACGGCTCCGCCACCTCGCTCCAGGGCAACGGCGGCACCAACGCCACCGGCACCCAGGGCAACCACAGCCCGAACACCCACACCCTGGACAACCCGAACCTCTGCCTGCCGGAGGTCCACAACATCGCCGTCGCCGTCATCGGCGCCGCGGTGCCGATCGAGGTCAAGGCTCTGAACAACAACCCGGAGCAGACCTGCGTCGTCGGCCAGAACACCGTGGGCAGCGGCGACGGTGGCGTCAGCCACCTGATCGGCTGATCACCTACCGGTTGATCTGATCGACGCTCCACAGACGGCCGCCGGGTTCGGGGGGATCCACTCCCCGGGCCCGGCGGTTTTCACGTCCGCGCCCGATCCCGGCCGTTCGGGTGAGAGGCCGCGGCGGCGGCGCGTGCTCCGCTCAGGCGGGCCCGCCGTGTGATCACGTGTAGTGACAGTCTTTCACCAGAGAGGATCACTGATTCTGATGAAGAGCATGCTGGGCAAGGCCGTTCTGACCTCGGTCGTCGCGCTCGCGACGATCGGCGTCGCCGCTCCCGCCTACGCCCACGTGGCGACCGGCGGCGGGCAGGAGGGCGTGGCCACCGCCGACGAGCCCTTCGTCGCGGGCCACTGGGCCGGCTTCGCCGAGACCAGCCACATCTTCGCGGCCGGCCACGGCTGGGGCTGGGCGACCTCCACCGCGGTCGGTGGCGGCCAGGAGGGCATCGTCGTCATCGACGACTGATCCCCGCATCGCACGACGGAGGGCCGGGACACCGATCGGCGTCCCGGCCCTCCGTCGTGCGATGCGGGGGTGCTACCCGATCATCCGGGCGGCCTCGACCGCCCAGTAGGTGAGGATCTGCTCGGCGCCCGCGCGGCGGATCGAGGTGAGGGTCTCCAGGATGGTCCGCTCCCGCTCGATCCAGCCGTTGGCGGCAGCCGCCTCGACCATCGCGTACTCGCCGGAGATCTGGTACGCGGCGACCGGGACCGGCGAGCGGTCGGCGACCTGGCGCAGCACGTCCAGGTACAGCATGGCCGGCTTCACCATCACCAGGTCGGCGCCCTCGGCGAGGTCCAACTCCAGCTCGCGCAGGGCCTCGCGGGCGTTCGCCGGGTCCTGCTGGTAGCTCTTGCGGTCGCCCTTGAGCGAGGAGTTGACCGCCTCGCGGAACGGGCCGTACAGCGCCGACGCGTACTTCGCGGTGTACGCGAGGACGGCGACGTCCTGGTGGCCCGCCTCCTCCAACGCCCGCCGGATCACGCCGATCTGACCGTCCATCATGCCGGACGGGCCGACCATGTGGACGCCCGCCTCGGCCTGGACGACCGCCATCTCGGCGTAGCGGGCCAGGGTGGCGTCGTTGTCGACGCTGCCGTCCTCGGCGAGCACGCCGCAGTGGCCGTGGTCGGTGAACTCGTCCAGGCACAGGTCGGCCATCACCACGAGCTCGTCGCCGACCTCGGCGACCACGTCGCGGATCGCCCGCTGCAGGATGCCGTCGGGGTTGGTGCCCTCGGAGCCGACCGCGTCCTTGAGCTCCGGCAGGCCGAACAGCATGATGCCGCCGACCCCCGCCTCCGCCGCCTCGACGGCGGCCCGCCGCAGGCTGTCCCGGGTGTGCTGGACCACGCCCGGCATGGAGCCGATCGGGTTCGGCTCGCTGATGTCCTCGCGGACGAACGCGGGCAGGATCAGCTCCGCCGGGTGCAACCTGGTCTCCGCGACCAGCCGGCGCACGGCGGGGGTCGTCCGCAGGCGGCGCGGACGGACGGACGGGAATTCGGCAGGCATGGGATCTCCGAGTGATCGGTCACGCCCCTGACGGGGGCGCTACCTCGCGGCCTTGCGGCGGGAGCCGGGACGGCGCTCGCTGGGGCGGTAGACCGGTTCGCCGGCGGCGGTCGCGGTGTCGCGGCGCTTGGCCCCGAAGTCTGCCAGAGCCTGCGCGAGCGCCGAGGCCGACGGGGCCGGGGCCATCACGTCGACCCGCAGGCCGTGCTCCTCGGCGGTCTTCGCGGTGGCCGGCCCGATGCAGGCGATCACGGTGACGTTGTGCGGCTTGCCGGCGATGCCGACCAGGTTCCGCACGGTGGACGACGAGGTGAAGAGCACCGCGTCGAAGCCGCCGCCCTTGATCGCCTCGCGGGTCTCGGCCGGCGGCGGCGAGGCGCGCACGGTCCGGTACGCGGTCACGTCGTCGACCTCCCAGCCGAGTTCGACCAGGCCGGCGACCAGGGTCTCGGTGGCGATGTCGGCACGCGGCAGCAGGACGCGGTCGATCGGGTCGAAGACCGGGTCGTACGGCGGCCAGTCCTCCAGCAGGCCGGCGGCGGACTGCTCGCCGCTGGGCACCAGGTCGGGCTTGACGCCGAAGTCGACCAGGGCCTGCGCGGTGGTCTCGCCGACCGCGGCGACCTTGATGCCGGCGAAGGCGCGGGCGTCGAGCCCGTACTCCTCGAACTTCTCCCGGACCGCCTTGACGGCGTTGACCGAGGTGAAGGCGATCCACTCGTAGCGGCCGGTGACCAGGCCCTTGATGGCGCGCTCCATCTGCTGCGGGGTGCGCGGGGGCTCCACCGCGATGGTGGGCACCTCCTGCGGCACCGCGCCGTACGAGCGCAGTTGCTCGGACAGGCCGTGGGCCTGCTCCTTGGTGCGCGGGACGAGGACGTTCCAGCCGAACAGCGGCTTGGTCTCGAACCACGAGTGCGAGGCGCGGTGGGCGACCTGCTCGCCCACCACGGCTATCACCGGCGTCGCCGGGTCGACCGGGGCCGAGACCGGCGAGGGCAGCACCCGGGCGGCCTTGAGGTCGGCGGCGATGGTGGCCAGCGTGGAGGTGAAGGTGCGCTGGCGGGTGGTGGTGCCGGAGAGGGTCGCCGACAGCGCCGCGTCGGGCTTGCGGCCGCACGCCACCAGGGCGTTGGCGGTCGCGGGCAGCTGGCCCAGGGTGGTGCGGACGACCAGGGTGGTCTCGGGGGCGCCGAGGTCGACCGGCTGGCCGGCCAGCAGCGCGCTCGCGTCGACGAAGCGCAGGTCGGCGCCGTGGCCGCCGCGCAGCGGGACGCCCGCGTAGGCGGGCACGCCGACCGACTGGGCGACGCCCGGGATCAGCTCGAACGGGATGCCGGCCGAGGCGCAGCAGAGCATCTCGTCGGCGGCGCAGCCGTCCAGGCCGGGGTCGCCGTCGATGGTGCGGACCACGTGCTTGCCGGCCCGGACGGCGTCCGCGACCAGCCCGGCGACGTCGAGGGCGGGGTCCTCGGCGGGGTGGTGGACGGTCACGCCGGCCGGGCAGTGGGTGCGCACGGCGGCGGCGGTCATCGGGTCGGCGATCAGCACGTCCGCGGTGGAGAGCACGTCGACCGCGCGGAGGGTGAGCAGCCCGGGGTCGCCGGGACCGGCACCCAGGAAGGAGCAGCGGCCGGCAGCCGGAACAGGATTAGCGGTCATCGAACTCGCTCCCCCATCAGGTTGGCCGCGCCGGCTGCGAGCAGCCGGGCGGCGAGGGCGCGGCCCAGGGCGGCGGCCTGCTCCTCGGCGGCCTCGTCCTGGACGATCGGGCCGTTGGCGGTCATCTTCAGCAGGGTGGCGCCGTCGACGGTGCCGACCACGCCCTCCAGCCGCAGCTCGGTTCCGGTCCAGCCGGCCAGCGCGGCGACGGGCGCCGAGCAGCCGGCCTCCAGGGCGGCGAGCAGGGCCCGCTCGGCGACCACGGCGGCCCGGGTGGGCAGGTGGTCGAGGGCGGCGAGCCGCTGGGCGAGCGCGGGGTCGACGCACTCGACGGCGAGGGCGCCCTGGCCGGGGGCCGGGAGCATCAGCTCGGGGTCGAGGTGCTCGGTGATCTCGGTGGAGCGGCCGAGGCGGTTGAGGCCGGCGGTGGCGAGCACCACCGCGTCCAGTTCGCCCTTGGCGACGTAGCCGATCCGGGTGTCGACGTTGCCGCGGATCGGGACGGTCTCTATCGCGGCGCCGTTGGCGGCGGCCCAGGCGTTGAGCTGGGCCATCCGGCGCGGGGAGCCGGTGCCGATCCGGGCGGGGTGCCCGGCGAGCTTCTCGACGAGCTGCTCCAGGGCGAGGCCGTCGCGGGCGACCAGGGCGTCGCGGACGTCCTCGCGCTCGGGGACGGCGGCCAGCAGCAGCCCGGCGGGGGCGGCGGTGGGCAGGTCCTTGAGCGAGTGGACGGCGAGGTCGATCCGGCCTTCGAGGAGCGCGTCGCGCAGGGCGGAGACGAAGACGCCGGTGCCGCCGATCTGCGCGAGGGCCTCGCGGGAGGTGTCGCCGTAGGTGGTGATCTCGACCAGCTCGACGGGGCGGCCGGTGACCCGGGTCACCTCCCGGGCGACCATGCCGGACTGGGCCATGGCGAGTGCGCTGCGGCGCGTGCCGAGCCGCAGGGGCGTCACTGACTCTTGACCGTTCATGAGGGGATCGTCCTGGTCGTGCTGGTGGGCGGACTGGTGGTTCATCTGGCTGCTCCGGTGGGAGCGGTGCCGGACTGGGCGGCGGGAATGCCGCCTGCCGGGATCGACATCCCGGCCTGACTGCCGACCGGGGTGCCGGAGACAGCCTGCACTGCCGCGGGGTCCAAGTCGAACAGTTCGCGCAGCGCCTCCGCGTAGGAGGCGCCGCCGGGCTCGGCGGCGAGCTGCTTGACCTTGACCGTCGGCGCGTGGAGGAGCTTGTCGACCACCCGCCGGACGGTCTGGGCGATCTCCGCGCGGGAGCGCTCGTCCAGGTCGGGGAGGCGGGACTCGAGCCGGCCGAGCTCGCCGGCGACCACGTCGGAGGCCATCGAGCGGAGCGCGACCACGGTCGGGGCGATCCGGGCGGCGCGCTGGGCCTGGCCGAAGGCGGTGACCTCGTCGGCGACGATCCGGGAGACCGCGTCCACGTCGCCGGCGCCGGGGGTGGCGGCGTGCGCGTGGGAGAGGCTCTCCAGGTCGACCAGCAGGGCGCCGGGCAGGCCGTGCACGGCGTGGTCGACGTCGCGCGGCATGGCGAGGTCGAGGAAGGCCAGCGGGGCCGCGGCGGTGCGCTGGGCGATCGCGGCGGCCACCTCGGTGGCGCTGATCACGGTGCCGGCCGCGCCGGTGCAGGAGACCACCAGGTCGACGTCGGCGAGCGCCTCGGGGACCTTGGCGAAGTCCAGCGTCCGGGCGCCGCCGCCGAGGATCTCGGCGAGCCGCTCGGCGCGGACGGCCGTCCGGTTGGCGATCAGCAGGTCGTGCACACCGGCCCGGGCCAGGGTGGCGGCGGCCAGCGAGCTCATCGAGCCGGCACCGACCACCAGGGCGCGCTTGCCGGCGATCTCGCCGGCCCCGGCGGCGACCTGCTCCAGGCCGAAGGTGACCAGGGACTGGCCGGCCCGGTCGATGCCGGTCTCGCTGTGGGCGCGCTTGCCGACCCGCAGGGCCTGCTGGAACAGCTCGTTGAGGCCGCGGCCGGCGGTGTGCTCGTCCTGCGCCTTGGCGAGGGCGTCGCGCAGCTGGCCGAGGATCTGGCCCTCGCCGACGACCATCGAGTCCAGGCCGCAGGCCACCGAGAAGAGGTGGTGGACGGCGCGGTCCTCGTAGTGGACGTACAGGTGCGGGGTGAGCTCCTCCAGGTCGACGCCGCTGCGGGCGGCGAGCAGCTGGGAGAGCTCGGCGACGCCGGCGTGGAACTTGTCCACGTCCGCGTAGAGCTCGATCCGGTTGCAGGTGTTGACCAGGGCGGCCTCGGCGACCGTCGCGCTGGCGGCGGCGTCGTGCAGCAGGCGCGTCGGGGTCTCGCCGGTGAGCGCGGCGCGCTCCAGCACGCCGACCGGCGCGGTCCGGTGGCTCAGCCCGACTACGAGCAAACTCATGACTGCCCCCCTGCTGCGGTACAGGAATTGTGCTTCACGCCGGCATCACCGCGGAGATGTCGCCGTCCGGGCCCTTGCCCGACTTGCCCTTGCCCGCGTCGGACTTGGCGGTACCGCCCGCGGCGCGGCGCAGTTTGGCCGCGGCGGCGCGGACCGGGCCGGGGGCGCGGTCGAGGACGGAGTCGCCGGAGGTGGGCTCGTCGCCGGCCTTGCGCTGCTCGTGGAAGGCGAGGATCTGCAGCTCTATCGACAGGTCGACCTTGCGCACGTCGACACCGTCGGGGACGGTCAGCACGGTCGGGGCGAAGTTCAGGATGCTGGTCACGCCGGCCTCCACCAGCCGGTCGCAGACCTGCTGGGCGGCGCCGGGCGGCGTGGTGATCACGCCGATCGACACGTGCTGGGAGGCGACGATCTCCTCCAGCTCGTCCATGTGCCGCACCGGCAGCCCGGCGGCGGTGCTGCCGACCACGGCCGGGTCGGCGTCCAGCAGGGCGGCCACCCGGAAGCCGCGGGAGGCGAAGCCGCCGTAGTTGGCGAGCGCGTGGCCGAGGTTGCCGATGCCGACGATGACGACCGGCCAGTCCTGGGTGAGGCCGAGCTCGCGGGAGATCTGGTACACGAGGTACTCGACGTCGTAGCCGACACCGCGGGTGCCGTACGAGCCGAGGTAGGAGAAGTCCTTGCGCAGCTTGGCGGAGTTCACGCCGGCGGCGGCGGCCAGTTCCTCGGAGGAGACGGTGGGCACCGAGCGCTCCGACAGGGCGGTCAGCGCCCGCAGGTACAGCGGCAGCCGGGCCACGGTCGCCTCCGGGATGCCCCGGGCACGCGAGGGACGGCGCGCGGCGCCCGAGTCGGGCGTCTGCGGAGAGCTGGGTGAGGGTCGGCCGATTGCCACGGTGCTCCTGTGGGTGAAGCTGGGCTTGGACAGCCAGGCTATGCGTTTGTGAACGTGTGCACAAAGATGGTGTCCGATTTGTCCCTGCACAGTGACACGCATCACTCGCCACCGGCCGTGCTCGCCAGCCGGCCCGCCGGCCGGACACCGGGCAGCCACGGCCCGGCCGGCAGCGCCCGGCTCAGCACCGGGACCTGCCCCTCGCCGTCGAGCGAACGGGCCCGGCCCAGCCGCGGCCACGGCACCGCGGCCGCCACCGGCAGCTCGGCGGGCGGGCCCGCCTGCGCGTCCAGGCAGTGCCGCAGCAGCCCCGCGGCGGCCCGCGCGTCACCGAGCGCGGTGTGCGCCGGGTACCAGCCCAGGCCGGCCGCCCGGACGCACGCGGCCAGGCCCCAGCCGCCCGCCTCGGGCAGCAGCTCGCGGGCCAGCCGCATGGTGCACAGCAGCGGGACGGCGGGCAGCACCACCCCGATCCGGGCGAACTCCCGGTCCAGGAAGGCGTGGTCGCAGGTCACGTGGTGGCCGACCAGCACCCGGCCGGCCAGCAGGTCCAGCAGCTCCGGGGCGAGCTCGCGAAAGCGCGGGGCGCCGACCACGTCCTCCTGCGCTATCCGGTGCACGTGGGTCGGGCCGACCGGCCCCAGCGGGTCGACCAGCGAGGAGAACTCGCCCTCCGGCCGCAGCCCGTCGTCCAGCAGGACGACGGCGATCTCGACCACCCGGTGGCGCCACGGGCTCCGGCCGGTGGCCTCGACGTCGACGACGGCATAGCCGGGCATCGCGCCCTCCTCTGCAGGCAGCCCCCGGCGGACAACAAACGGGTTAGATCGTAAGCCCACCATTCAGGAAGTCGTAAGAATCCCGTCAGCTTCGTGAGCAACCCCACTCCGGGGCCGGGAAGCCGGGGCCCGGGGGCTACGCGCCGAGGGCGGTGCGCAGGCGCTTCTCGTCGACCCGCCAGAAGTCGTGCTGGCGGCCGTCGACCAGGGTGACCGGGATCTGCTCCCAGTACTTCTCGTACAGCTCCTCGTCGGCCAGGATGTCCTTCTCCTCGAAGGAGGTGCCCAGCTCCCCGGTCACCTTGAGGATCACCGCACGGGCCTCGTCGCACAGGTGGCAGCCCGGCTTGCCGATCAGCGTCACGGTGGACTCGGCCGGGTTCTTCTTCTCACGTCGCAGCAGGCTCACCACCCCATTCTGCCCGCCCGGCCGCCGCGCACCGTTAACCCTGCCTGCACGCCGCCGTCACGGGATCCACCTGCCCGGCTGGCTATGCTCGGTGCCATGGCCGCGCTGCGAAGGCTCACCCAGGCAAGGCGTTCCCCCGACGAGCGGACCGCACTGGCGGGCGAGGCCGCCGCCGAGGCGGCCGAGGCGGGCCTGGAGACGGCACCGGCCTCCGAGGCGGCACCGGCCGCCAAGGCCCCGCGCGCGCCCGCCGAGGACCACACGCCGACCCCGGGCGACCCGCGGGCCGCCGCGTTCTTCGACTGCGACAACACCATCCTGCGCGGCGCCGCGATCTTCTACCTCGGCGTCGGCCTGTACCGCCGCCGGTTCGTCACCCGCCGCGACGTCGCCCGCTTCGTCTGGCAGCAGGCGTGCTTCCGGCTGCGCGGCTCGGAGGACCCGGCGCACATCGCCGACGCGCAGGACACCGCGCTCTCGCTGGTGGCCGGGAAGCGCACCGCGGACCTGGAGCAGATCTGCGAGGAGATCTTCGAGCCGGTGCTGGCGGAGAAGATCTGGCCGGGCACCCGCGCCCTGGTGCAGATGCACCTGGACGCGGGCCAGCGGGTCTGGCTGGTGACCGCCGCCCCGCAGGAGGTGGCCCGGATCATCGCCCGCCGGCTCGGCATGACCGGCGCGCTCGGCACCGTCGCGGAGACCGCGGACGGCGAGTACACCGGCCGGCTGGTCGGCGGACTGCTGCACGGCCCGGCCAAGGCGGCCGCGGTGCAGGCGCTGGCCCGCCGCGAGCAGCTGGACCTGGCCCGGTGCGCGGCGTTCAGCGACTCGGCGAACGACATCCCGATGCTCGGCCTGGTCGGCCACCCGTACGTGATCAACCCGGACGCGGCGCTGCGCCGGCACGCCCGCGCGATGGGCTGGCGGGTGCGGGACTTCCGGACCGGCCGCAAGGCGGCCCGGGTCGGACTGCCGGCCGCCGCCGGACTGGGCGTGGCGGCCGGCGCGGCCGCCGTGCTGCTCGCCCAGCGCCGCCGCCGGGCCGCCGTCTGAGCCACGCTCGGGCCACCCGCCGGGCCGCCGCCCGAACCCCCGTCAACCTGCGGCGATCCGATCCACCCCGACGGTGATTCGGACTCACACCAAGGCGTGAACCGGGGCACCCCGACGGGTACTTCGAATCGGACCGCCGGTGACCGGAACTGATCGTTCGACGTCTCGGGAAAGTCGGGGGTTGCGAAGCGCCAAGGCTGGGAAACCGGCGCCCCCGCAGCGAAATCGGTCACACCGTGCGCACAGACGATCACGTTGAGCCGGATGGATGGCGGCAAATTCGATCAGTGACAGGTGAATATGCGCAAGAAGTGGACCTCATCCGACCACTTCGACCACAGGGTGTAGCTGTCATTGCACAAAGCGTTATTCTCTCCTGGACGCACGCCACCCGCGCGTCCCCGCTGACGAGGGGTCGGGAGTGTGCTCTCCGCGCCGGCGGAGGTGAATCCCGTCCACAGTTCTGCCTCTGGGAGTCCCGTGTACCCACCCGTCCGGAACGACGCGCCAGCCACCTCCCGCCCGTCGACCGCCACCCTGCGCCGCGGTGCGAGCCTGGAGCGACTGTGGGCCGCGATCCGCGAGTTCGAACTCCTGGCCCCCCAACCCGCCGTGGCCGGCGCCGCGTTCGTCAGCCCCGTCACCGTCCGCCCGCAGCTCCCCGGCGTCCTGCAGCGCTCCACCACCACCGGCACGTCCTCCGGCACCTCCGCCGGCTCCGCGACGGGCCGCGGCCGCGCCACCACCGTCGGCTCCCCGCGCACCCGCGCCCGGACGGCCCCCACCGGGCCGGGCACCGGCACCGAGACCGAGCACAACCCGATCGTCGACCTGGTCGAGCGCGCCCAGAACGGGGAGAGCGAGGCCTTCGGCCGGCTCTACGACCACTACGCCGACACCGTCTACCGGTACATCTACTACCGGGTCGGCAGCCGGGCCACCGCCGAGGACCTGACCAGCGAGACCTTCCTGCGGGCGCTGCGCCGGATCGGCACCTTCACCTGGCAGGGCCGGGACTTCGGCGCCTGGCTGGTCACCATCGCCCGCAACCTGGTCGCCGACCACTTCAAGTCCAGCCGCTTCCGGCTGGAGGTGACCACCGGCGAGATGCTCGACTCCAACGAGTGCGAGCGCAGCCCGGAGGACTCCGTGCTGGAGTCGCTCTCCAACGCCGCACTGCTGGAGGCCGTCCGGCGGCTCAATCCGCAGCAGCAGGAGTGCGTCACCCTCCGCTTCCTGCAGGGCCTCTCGGTCGCCGAGACGGCACGGATCATGGGCAAGAACGAGGGCGCCATCAAGACCCTCCAGTACCGCGCCGTCCGCACCCTGGCCCGGCTGCTGCCGCCCGACGCCCGGTGACCGCGTGATCCGGACCGCAATATCCGACGGACCGTCACCGGCCTTCCGGCACGCACACGTGCGGGTGAAGAGGCGGTCACATGATCAGAGCTGCGTAACCGACCGCCGACACCGCTCGTTGGCCAGCGTGCAGTCCGCCACCGGGTCTTCAGTCAAGTGGGATCCAGACCTGTCACCCGATGGTGTGGTTTCGGCCAGCCGGGGCAACCGTCCGGCCGGCCACGGTGTCGAACACGACGAAGGGAGGTGTGGCCCGTGACGGCAAACGTGCTGGAGCACCGGCGGGCGAAGTCCTTCGCCGAGGCGCTGGAGGCCCACCAGGCTGAGAACGGGAGCACCGGCTCGCACCGGGCCGGCTCCACCGCGATGGCCGAGCTGTTCGCCATCGCCGACTCGCTCGGCGCACTGCCCGAGCCCGAGCTGAGCCCCGAGGTACGGACGGTCCAACGCGCTCAGTTGATGGCCGCGTTCGAGCAGGAGTGGGCCGGTGGCGGGGCCGCGTCGGCCGTGCCCAAGCAGCGCGGCCACCGGGCCGCCCGGGCCCGCCGCACCCGCTGGAGTCGCCGCCTGGTGATCGGCGGCCTGGTCGGCGCCGTCGCCGTCGGCAGCTTCGCCGGCGCCGCCGCCGCGGCCGGCAACGCGCTGCCCGGGGACGCGCTGTACGGCATGAAGCGCGGGCTCGAAGGCCTCCGCCTGGACTGGGCCGACTCCGACGCCGAGCGCGGCGCCCTGCTCCTGCAGCAGGCCTCCACGCGGCTCGACGAGGCGCAGTCCCTGCTCAACCGGGACGGCTCGCCGACCGCGCTCAGCCCCGGCACCGTGGAGCAGGTCCGCCGCGCGCTCGACGACATGCACGCCGAGGCGCTGCGCGGCCGCGACCTGCTGCGCTCGGTGTACCGGTCCAACGGCTCGCTCGCCCCGATGCAGAAGCTGGCCAGCTTCGCCGGCGGCCAGGACCCGCGCTGGACGGCGATGCAGAGCCGGCTCCCGTCCGGTCTGGCCACCCAGGCCGGCAAGGTCGACCGCCTCTTCGAGGACATAAGCGAGGACGTCGCGCCCCTCCGCCTGGAGCAGCCCACCGGCACGACCGGTGGCTCCGGCGGAGGGACGGGCGGCGCCCAGCAGTCCCCCGGCACCACCGACGGCACCGGCACCACGGCGGGGACGGGCACCCAGCGCGGCGGCCCCGGCTCCGCGCCGACCTCGCACGGCACCGGCACCACGTCCGGGACGGGCACCGCGCCGTCGACCGCGCCGGGCCTCGGCTCGGTCCTCAACCCACTGACCGGTCCGCTGACCGGCGGCGGCGCCACGCCGAGCCCGTCGGCCGGCGCGCAGGACGCGGGCTCCAGCCCTTCGGGCACGGCCTCGCCGGAGCCCCAGCAGGGCCTGAACATCCCGCCGCTGATCCCGGGCCTGCTGCCCGGTCTCACCCTGGGTTAGCGGAACGCCCGTCGGAACGCCCCGCCCCCGGCGGGGCGTTTCCGTCTCAGAAGAAGACCGACCGGCGCTGCACCAGCAGCTTGTAGAGCGTGTGCTGGATCGTCTCCCGGACCTGGTCGGTGAGGTTGAAGACCAGCATCGGGTCGTCCGCCGCCTCCGGCGGGTAGCCGTCGGTCGGGATCGGCTCGCCGAAGCGGATGGTCCACTTCGTCGGCAGCGGCACCGCCCCGAGCGGCCCCAGCCAGGGGAAGGTCGGCGTGATCGGCACGTACGGCAGGCCCAGCAGCCGGGCCACCGACTTGAGGTTCCCGATCATCGGGTAGGTCTCCTCCGCCCCGACGATCGAGCAGGGCACGATCGGCACCCGGGCCCGCAGCGCCGAGGCGACGAAGCCGCCGCGGCCGAAGCGCTGCAGCTTGTACCGCTCGCTGAACGGCTTCCCGATGCCCTTGAAGCCCTCCGGCCAGACGCCGACCACCTCGCCGCGCTCCAGCAGCGCCTGCGCGTCCTCGTTGCAGGCCAGGGTGTGCCCGGCCTTGCGGGCCAGCTCGTTGACCACCGGGAGCAGGAAGACCAGGTCGGCGGCGAGCATCCGCAGGTGCCGCTGCGCGGGGTGGTGGTCGTGCACGGCGACCTGGGTCATCAGGGCGTCCAGCGGGACGGTCCCGGAGTGGTTGGCGACGATCAGGACGCCGCCCTCGGCGGGGATGTTCTCGATGCCCTGCACGTCGACCCGGAAGTACTTCTCGGCGAGCGGCCGCAGCAGCGAGAGGAAGACCTCCTCGGTCAGCTCCTGGTCGAAGCCGAACTCGTCGACCTCGTAGTCGCCGGTGATGCGGCGCCGCAGGAAGCCGAGCCCGCTCGCGGCCCTGTCCTCCCAGCCCTTGCCGAACACCTTCTCCGCGGTCGCGCCGAGCCGGCCGGCGAGCGCGCCGCCGACCGCGTCGGCGATCCGGTCGGCGAGGTCGGGCCCGGGCGCGTGCCAGCTGGGCGCGGACTCGATCGGGATCACCTTCGCCGCACCGGCGGCCTGCTCCCTGGCGGCGGTCATCGCGTCCTCAACTCCTGGTCCGGGAAGGGCCGGTAGGGCGGTCGGTCGGGGGGTCGGTGCGGGGGGTGTCGCCGAGCAGCCCGGCGATCCGGTCGGTGACGGCGGTCAGCCGCTCGGGCGGCAGCAGGCCGGTGCGCTGCGCGGCGGCGAAGTCCGCGAAGGCCTCGGCGGTGCTGAACGCCGGCGTGTAGCCGAACGTGCCGCGCAGCTGGGAGGTGTCCACCACCCGGCCGTGGGTGAGCAGTTGGAGCTGCTCGTGGGACATGTCGGCGAGCCGGGTCTGCCGGACCAGGCCGGCCACCACGCCGAGCGCGGGCCGCAGCAGCGGGACGGTGGGCCGGCCGAGCCGGCGGGCGCACTGGGAGAGCAGCAGGACGCCGTCCCCGGCGACGTTGAAGGTCCCGGTGTTGCTGGTGCCCGGCCGCGGGTCGAGCGCGGAGCGGCGGAGCACCTCGACCGCGTCGTCCTCGTGGACGAACTGCAGCCGGGGGTCGAAGCCGAGCACGGTGGGCAGCAGCGGCAGCGCGAAGTACGCGGCGAGCGGGGTGTCACCGGCCGGGCCGACGATGTTGGCGAAGCGCAGCACGGTCACCGCGACGTCGGGGCGGCGGCGGGCGAAGCCGCGGACGTAGCCCTCGACCTCGGCGGCGTCCTTGGCGAAGCCGCCGGCGGGCAGGTCCTTGGGCTGCATCCGCTCGCCGAACACGGCGGGGTCGCGCGGCGCGGAGCCGTACACGGCGGTGGTGGACTTCACCACCAGGCGCCGCACCCCGGGGGCCTTCTGGCAGGCGCCGAGGAGCTGCATGGTGCCGATGACGTTGGTCTCCTTGACCGCGGCGCGGCCGCCGTGGCCGGTGGCGCTCACGTTGAGGTGGACCACGGTGTCGACGTCGTGCTCGGCGATCACCCGCGCGACGGCGGGGCGCCGCAGGTCGACCGTGGCGAGGTGCACCTTGGCGGGCAGCTCGGCGGCGGGCGGCTGGAGGTCGACGCCGACCACCCGGTCGACGCCCGGGTCGGCGGCGATCTCGGCGGCGAACCGTGCCCCGAGGTTCCGGGCCACACCGGTGACGAGCACGACCTTGCCCACGTTCCCGGATCCTCCTCGCGCTCGGCTCCCGACCTGCACCGTACCGCGTCACCGTTTCGCCGGTGGAAACGCCACTGCCCGCCCCGGAGGTTTCTCCGGAACGGGCAGTCGCTGACACCTAGGACGCGAGGCGCCGTGGGTGCTACTTCTTGTTGCGACGCTGCACGCGAGTGCGCTTCAGAAGCTTGCGGTGCTTCTTCTTGGCCATACGCTTGCGACGCTTCTTGATGACAGAGCCCACGGAACATTCCTCGCTCACTCGGACCCGCGCCCGTGAGAGACGGGAGTCCATACGACTGACGGAGGCCTTAGCCTACCCTCCACGCCGCGTTTGCCGTAATCGGTGCCCCCGGTTACGTGTCCGGCCTACGCGCTCTGCAACCTCACGTAGGACTCCTCCAGGTACTCGTGGACCTTCTGCTCGGGCACGCGGAAGGAGCGGCCGACCCTGATGGCCGGAAGCTCACCGCTGTGTACCAACCGGTACACCGTCATCTTGGACACCCGCATGACAGCGGCCACTTCGGCCACGGTCAGAAAGACGACATCCTGCAGAGGGCGCTCGCCGGAACTCATGACCTCACCCGACCCTTTTCCGTGTGTGCAAGGCACCGGCTTCCCCTCCGGTGACTCCACCGGCACACGCGTATCCCCAGAGTAGTTATGCGTGGTACGGGTGGGAAGAGGGAGTCCGCGGGTCCTTCTACGGTGCGAGATCCGCCCGTTGCAGTACGTAGTCGCTCAGCGGTCTGTAGCAGGCGGGCGCAGACCCGTCGTCCACCGGCACCACCACGGCGACCGTGCCCTCCTCCTCCGCGGCGAACGGGGCGACGTCGTTGCAGTCGGCGAGGCCGCCCGCGGGGATGCCGAGGCGGCCGGCCCCGCAGAGCCAGCCGTGGTCGCCCAGTACCAGGTCGGGCGGGGGGTGCCCGGCGTCGGCGAGGGCGGCCAGGGTGAGCCGGACCGGCTGCGGGGAGTGGGTGTGGCGCAGGTCCCCGGCCGCCGTTCCGCCGCGGCCGCGGGCGCCGCCGGACGGCCGGCCGGCGAACTCCGGGTAGCCGTCCAGGTCGCGGATCACGGTCACCGGGCCGACCGCGTCGGTGATCCGGCCCCGCTCGCCCTCGGGGGTGGGCTCACGGAAGCGCAGACCGCGCACCGGGGCGTGCACCCGGCACCCGGCTGCTTCGAGCGCCCGCACGAGCGCCCCGTGGAAGCCGGGCAGCTTCTGCGGGTGCCCGGTGCCGGCCAGCACGGTGCCGCGGGCGTCGGCGGTGGCCCGGAGCAGCGCGGCGAGGCGGTCCAGGGCGTCCAGGGTGCGTTCGGGGTCGATGGTGTCGGGCCCCTCGGTGTACCGGGGGTCGGGGTCGACGCCGACCCTGGCCGCCATCATCGCGAGGACGGCGGCCTCGTCCCAGCGGCGCTCGGGGTCGAGGCCCATCAGCGCCTTGGGGTCGGCCTGCGCGAAGAGCCGGTAGTGGCGCAGGTTGTTCTGCCGGGGCGTGGGGACCTCGGGGCCGGCCAGCCGGGTGCGCAGCAGGTGGTCGCGCAGCGCGTCGCGGGTGATCGGCGGGCGGCCGGCCGAGGTGCGGCCCGGGGCGGTCACGGGATCAGCCCGTGGTGCGGGAGGACGGCCCGGCGGGCGGCCAGGATCGCCTGGTCGAGGCGGTCGCCGGGGTCGTAGCCGCCGTCGTGGAAGTCCTTCCAGTCGGGGGTGGCGCCGTCGGTCATCCGCAGCGGTGCCTGCTGCCGGGTGAGCCGGTAGACCTCGGCGCGCCACTCCTCGGGGGTCTCGGTGGCCGGGTCGACGGGTCGGCCGGCGGCGGTGGCGACCAGGTGCGTCCAGGCTCTGGGGACGACGTCCACCACCGCGTACCCGCCGCCGCCGGTGGCGATCCAGCGGCCGTCGGCGTGCTCGTGGGCGAGCCGGTGGATCGACTCGGCGATCACCCGCTGGGCGTCCAGCGACACCGCGAGGTGGGCCAGCGGGTCCTCGACGTGGGTGTCGGCGCCGTGCTGGGTGACCAGGACCTGGGGGCGGAAGGCGGCGAGCAGCTCGGGCACCAGCGCGTGGAAGGCGCGCAGCCAGCCCGCGTCGCCGGTGCCGGCCGGGAGCGGCAGGTTGGCAGCGGTGCCGGGGGCGTCCGGGCCGCCGGTCTCGGTGGACCAGCCGGTCTGCGGGAACAGCGTGGCGGGGCTCTCGTGGAGCGAGACGGTGAGCACCCGGGGGTCGTTCCAGAACGCCTGCTGCACGCCGTCGCCGTGGTGGACGTCCACGTCGACGTAGGCGACCCGCTCGGCGCCGAGCTCCAGCAGGCGGGCGATGGCGAGCGCCGGGTCGTTGTAGATGCAGAAGCCGGACGCGGTGTCCGGCATGGCGTGGTGCAGGCCGCCGGCGAAGTTCACCGCGTGCGGGGTCTCGCCGCGCCAGACCGCCTCGGCGGCGGCGACCGACTGACCGGCGATCAGCGCGGAGGCCGTGTGCAGGCCGGGGAACGTCCAGTTGTCGTCGGTGCCGAGGCCGTGCGGGGCGTCCTCGCCCGCCGGGTCGGCGGCGACCCGCTTCACGGCCTCGATGTACCCGGCGCTGTGCACCAGCCGCAGCGTCGACTCCCCGGCGGCCGGCGCCGACCGGACGGTGACCGCCGGGTCCCGGGCGAGGCCCAGGGACTCCACCAGCCGCATGGTCAGGGCCAGTCGGGTCGGGTCCATCGGGTGGCCCGGACCGAAGTCGTACGCGGTCGCGGCCTCGTCCCAGAACAGTTGCAGGGCACAGCGGGTGTCCACCATGGGCCCCACGCTATCGGTCAGGCCACGCTCTGCGCTGCGCGCTCCTCGTCACGCTCGGCCGCGGTCGGCTCCGGGGCGAAGTACCCGCCCAGCGGGACGATCGCCAGGATCAGCACCATCGGCGCGAGGAACGCCCAGCGGTAGGAGCTGGCGTCGGCGATCGCGCCGACCAGCGGGGAGCCGATCAGGAAGCCGACGTAGTTGAACAGGTTGAGCCGGGCCACCGCCGCGTCGGAGTCGTGCGGGAACAGCCGCCCGCCCGCGGCGAACACCTGCGGGATGATCGCGCAGATGCCGAAGCCCAGCAGCGTGAAGCCGAGGATGCCCGCCCAGGTGCCGGGCGCGGCCGCCGCGACCGCGAAGCCGGCGGCCGCCAGCATCGCCCCGCCGCGGACCACCGGCACCGCGCCGAACCGCTGGACCGCCCGGTCGCCGAGCGCCCGGCCGAGCAGCATCGCCACCATGTAGCCCAGGTAGGACAGCTTGGCGAGGTCCTCCGGGCTGTTCAGCCCGTCGGTGAGGTACTTGACGCTGTAGTTGGAGACCGAGGCGTCGGCGATGTACGCGAACGCCATCGCCAGGCAGAGCGGCAGCAGCGGCTTCCACGGGATCGAGCGGGCGGCGGCCTCGGCGGCCTCCCGGACGGCGTCGCCCAGTTCGGCCGGCCCGGCGAACCAGCGGCCGGCCACCAGCGCGGCGGGGATCAGCACCACCGCCGCGCCGCCGAACAGGGTCGGCAGGCCCAGGTGGTAGTGCGCGCCGAGACCGGCGACCGCGGCGCCGAGGATGCCGCCGAGGCTGAACGCGGCGTGGAAGCCGAGCATGATCGAGCGGCCGTAGCGGTGCTGCAGGCCGACCCCGAGCATGTTCATCGAGGCGTCGAGGGCGCCGACCAGCAGGCCGAACAGGCCGAGCGCGAGGGCGAGCGCCCACAGCCGGTCGCCGAAGCCGGCCAGGGCGAGGGCGGCGCAGACCGCCGGCTGCACGACCCGCAGCACGCCGCGGGCGGTGGTCCGCTTCACCACCCACTCGGAGGTGATCGAGCCGACGCCGGCCAGGATCGGCACCGCCGCCAGGAAGACCGGCAGCAGCGAGTCGCTGAGCCCGTACCGGTCCTGGATCTCCGGGATGCAGGTGACCAGCAGGGCGAAGGTGGTGCCCTGCAGCAGGAAGCTCACCGCCAGCGCGGCGCGCGCCTGCTTCAGGCGTCCGGTGATCTCTGCCTGCATCGCCGACCTCGCTCACCACCGGCGCTACCCGCCGGTACGAAAAGTGTTGGCGCGAGCGTAGGCGTTCGGCGCGTCCGGCGGGAGGGGGTCGGAGCGATCAGTTCGCCAGCAGCCGCAGGACGTCGGCGAGGTCGGTGAACAGCCCGGTCGCGCCCGCGCCGGTCAGCCTGGCCGGGTCGGTGAGCGCCGCGTAGCCGTACACGTCCATGCCGGCCGCGCGGGCGGCGAGCACGCCGTTGCGGCTGTCCTCCAGCACCAGGCAGCGCTCCGGGGCGACGCCCATGGCGCGCGCGGCGTGCAGGAACAGGTCCGGGGCGGGCTTGCCGACGCCCACGTCCTGGGCGCTGAAGACCAGGTCGTCGGTGAAGTACGGGTCCAGGGCGGTCAGGCGGTGGGCGGTGCGGATCCACGCGTGGTGCGCGGAGGACGCCACGCAGTACCGGACGCCCTGCTCGCGCAGCGTCTTCAGCAGGGTGTCCGCCCCGCGGACGGGCGTCAGCTCCGCCTCGAACGCGGCGAACACCCGGGCGTGGAACAGCTCGTCGAACCCCTCCGGCAGGGTGGCGCCGTAGCGCTCGCCGATCACGTCGTGCACGGTGTGCGCGGCGCAGCCCATGAAGTCCCGATAGGAGTCCTCGACCGAGGTGGGGTACCCGAGTTCGGTCAGGTACTCGGCCAGCACCCGGTTGGAGATGGGCTCGCTGTCCACCAGGACGCCGTCGTTGTCGAAGACCACCAGCTCGTAGCTCACCCGGCCGAGCCTAGTACCCCGCCGGGTGGGCCCCGGGTGCGGCTACTTGCCGCCGGTGGCGAGCTCGCGGGAGCGGTCGCGGGCGGCTTCGAGGGCGCCGAGCATCGCGGCGCGCACGCCGTGGTTCTCCAGCTCGCGGATGGCGGCGATGGTGGTGCCGGCCGGCGAGGTGACCGCCTCGCGGAGCTTGACGGGGTGTTCGCCGGAGTCCCGGAGCATGATCGAGGCGCCGACCGCGGACTGCACGATCAGCTCGTGCGCGACCTGCCGGGGCAGGCCGAGCAGGATGCCGGCGTCGATCATCGCCTCGACGAGGAAGTAGAAGTACGCGGGCCCGGAGCCGGACAGCGCGGTGGCGGCGTCCTGCTGGCTCTCGGGGACGCGCAGCGCCTTGCCGACCGAGCGGAAGATCTCCTCGGTGCGGGCGAGGTGCGCCTCGGCCGCGTGCGAGCCGCCGGAGATCACGCTCATGCCCTCGTCGACCAGGACCGGGGTGTTGGGCATGACGCGGACGACCGGCGTGCCGGCCGCGAGGCGGGCCTCGAACCAGGTGGTGGGGATGCCCGCGGCCGCGGAGACGACCAGCTTGTCGGCGGCGACGTGCGGCGCGAGTTCGTCGAGCAGGGCGCCCATGTCCTGCGGCTTGACGGCGAGGATCAGGGTGTCGGCGAGCTTGGCGGCGTCGGCGTTGGTGACCGCGGTGACGCCATACCGGGCGGTGAGTTCCTCGGCGCGTTCGGTCCGCCGGGCGGTGACCATCACGTCGGCGGGCGCCGTGCCGGCCCGGAGCAGGCCGGAGAGCAGCGCCTCGCCGATCTTGCCGGTGCCCAGAAAGGCGATCTTCTGTCCGCTCGTGCTGCTCATGAGCCGCTCTCCTCACGTCCGTTCCTGTCGGCCATCCTCGCACCGGGGGGCCGCGCGGCGCGGATCCGTCCACGGTGCGGGCAGCCGCGCCGGGCCGGACCCCGGCGCTCCCCGTAGGGGGAAAGTCAGGGGTCCGGGCTCTGGTGCCGGGGCCGCCGGGGGCGCACCGTGGAGTCATGGGACACGGTGAAATGTCACGACGTGAGACTCGTCAGGTCGCGGTCGCCTCGGCGACGCTCGGGCCGTGGCGGACGGCCACCGCGGTCGGTGCGGTGGTGGGCGGCGCCGCGCTGGCGGTGGACGTGGTCACGCTCGACTGGGGGCTCGACATCCTGGCCTGGCCGGCCAGCCTCGGCCTGTTCTTCTTCTTCCTGGTGGGGACGGTCGGCGCCCGGCTGCGCAAGGACTCGGGCGACCGGCGGCTGCACCGCTGGATGGCTGAGCACCCGTGGCAGTCGGCGCTGCCGGCCGCCGGGGCGCTGTGGGGGCTGAACACGGTGGCGCTGTGGGTGCTGAGCAGCGCGGGGCTGTTCGAGGCGCTGTTCACCTCGCTGCTGCCGGCCGGCATGCTGCTGGCGGTGGCCGGTGTGGTCGGCTCGGTGAAGCGCTCCCGGAAGGGCTGACGGCGGATCGGGGCGCGACAAAGCGCCCCAATTCCGCACGCACCGAACACTGTTCATCCACAGTGCCCCTCCCCGGTGGAGCGCCTGTCGGCACCGGTCGGCATACTTCCGACCCGTGCCGATAGCCGAAGACCCCGAACCCCGCCCCGCCGCCGAAGACGACCCGTTCGAGGGACTCGTCCTGGACGACGACTTCGTCCGGGGCGCGTCCGTGAAGGAGCCGTCCGGGCGGGCCCGGATGCTCACCGAGAAGTGGAAGCGCCAGCCGCCCGAGGCGGAGCCGTGGCGCCCGGTGACCGAGATCCGGCGCAGTCGCTTCGGCCGCCGGGCCCGCCGGCTGGACGCCTGGGGCAACCCGGTGCGCCGACCGCGCCGGGGCGGGTGGCAGGCGCCGCTGTTCGTCGTGCTGGCCGTGGCGGTGACGCTGGCCGCGCTCAACATCGACAAGCTGCGCGACTGGTACCACTCCGGTGGCGCCCCGGCGTCCTCCGCGCTGCCGTCGGTCGGCCCGGAGACCGCGGCGCCGACCACGGCCGCGCCGAGCGTCGCCCCGGACGTGCCGACCGCCGAGCACCCGTGGGCCGGCTCCCCGGCCGAGGCGTGGCCGGAGGGCGCGGACGCGCTGGTGCTGCCGGAGGCGCAGGCGGTGGGCGTGTTCGGCAAGGACGAGGTCGCCGAGCAGCTGAAGAACGTCAAGGCGTTCCTGGTCGCCGCCAACATCGACCCGGCCACCCTGCACGGCGCGACCCCGCAGTCCGCGCTGGCCCTGCTGGACCGCAAGGACCGGGACTCGGTGGAGAACACCCTCGCCCACCCCTCCGAGGAGAACGACCCGGCCTCGTACTTCAGCCGCTTCAACCCGAAGCTGGCGATCCCGGTCACCGACCGGGTGAAGGTCCAGGGCCGGATCACCTTCGAGAGCGACGGCGACAAGGGCGTGCTGGTGCATACCGACGTCAGCTACGTGTACGCGCTGCGCCCGGGCCCCGAGGTCGGCAAGCAGCAGTCGGCACCGTCCGCCGCGCCGTCGGCCGGCGGGTCGGGCGGGGGCGACGGCGCCAAGCCGGTGTCGCTGCGCGAGGGCACGGCGACCGTGGTCGAGCGGGAGATCGTCCGCCGCCGGCAGGACTTCCGGTTCTACGACCCGGCGCGCTACCAGGTGAAGCGCGGCAAGCTGGTACTGGACCGCGGCTACAGCGACTTCGCCAACAACGTGTGCGCGATGGGCAGCGGCTACCTGGAGACCGACTTCCCGACCAGCGCGCCGACGGGCAGCCCGGAGCCCAAGGACGGGTCCACCACCGACCCGTACGACCGCTCGAAGCCGCTGGAGCAGCACGACGGCTGCGGCACCATCACCCGCAGCTGACCCGCGGTCAGCTCCGGCGCTTCTTCCCGCCGCTCCGTCCGTTCCGGGCGGAGCGGCGGCGCTCCCAGGTCGCGGTGGCCTGGTCGTGGACGGCGCGCTGCAGGCCCTCGCCGGGGGCCTCGACCAGGCTGCGCAGGAAGTACGCGGCGAGCGCGCCGACGAAGCCGATCGCCCAGACCGCGCCCAGCGACCGGTCGGCCGTCCAGCCGCTCAGCGACTGCCGGCCCTCGGTGAGGATCTTCCAGTTCCGAAGCCCGGCCATCGCCGAGCAGACCGCGATCCCGCCGATCAGCAGCGCGTCGACCAGCGACCCGGCGTCGGACATCTGCACGCCCTGGACGGCGAACCGCAGCAGGAATGCCCCGGCAACGGTGGCGATCAGCGCGCCGAGCGCGACGGCGACGCGGCGCAGCCAGTAGTCGGTGCCGTGCTCCACCCAGCTGGTGCCGAACCAGCGGATCGGCTCCGGCGCGGGTGCGCCGTCACGGTCGGTCTTCGGGGTGCTCTGCTCGTCCACGTGTCCCATTGTCACCGGGTGGACGGGCAGAGCCCCCGTACGGCGTGTCGTCAGCCGAGCTTGGAGACGTCGCGGACGGCGCCCTTGTCGGCGGAGGTGGCCATCGCGGCGTACGCCTTGAGCGCGGCGCTGACCTGGCGGTCGCGGTTCTTCGGGCGGTAGCCGCCCTCGGACTCCAGCTGGAGCCGGCGCTCGTGCAGCTCCTCGAAGGAGACGTCGAGGCTGATGGTGCGGGCGGGGATGTCGATGGTGATCGAGTCGCCGTCCTCGACCAGGGCGATGGCGCCGCCGGAGGCCGCCTCGGGCGAGATGTGCCCGATGGACAGGCCCGAGGTGCCGCCGGAGAAGCGGCCGTCGGTGATCAGCGCGCAGGCCTTGCCCAGGCCCCGGCCCTTGAGGAACGAGGTGGGGTAGAGCATCTCCTGCATGCCCGGGCCGCCCTTGGGGCCCTCGTAGCGGATGACGACGACGTCGCCCTCCTTGACCTGCTTGGTGAGGATCTTCTCGACCGCCTCGTCCTGCGACTCGCAGACCACGGCCTTGCCCTGGAAGCGCCAGATCGACTCGTCCACGCCGGCGGTCTTCACCACGCAGCCGTCCTCGGCGATGTTGCCGTACAGCACGGCCAGGCCGCCCTCGACCGAGTAGGCGTGCTCGACGCTGCGGATGCAGCCCTTGGCGGCGTCGGTGTCCAGGGTGTCCCAGCGCTCGGACTGGCTGAACGCCTCGGCGGAGCGGACGCAGCCGGGGGCGGCGTGCCACAGCTCGACGGCCTCGGCGGACGGGGAGCCGCCGCGGACGTCCCAGGTCTTCAGCCACTCGTCCATCGAGGCGGAGTGCACGGTGGAGACGTTCTCGTTGAGCAGGCCACCGCGGTACAGCTCGCCCAGGATGGCGGGGATGCCGCCGGCCCGGTGCACGTCCTCCATGTAGTACGAGCCGTTCGGCGCGACCTTGGACAGGCACGGCACCTTGCGGGAGATCGCGTCGATGACGCGCATGTCGAAGTCCAGCTCGGCCTCCTGGGCGGCGGCGAGCAGGTGGAGGATGGTGTTGGTGGAGCCGCCCATCGCGATGTCGAGGGCCACGGCGTTCTCGAACGCGGCGCGGGAGGCGACGGCGCGCGGCAGCACCGAGGCGTCGTCCTGCTCGTAGTAGCGCTTGGTGATCGCCACGACGGTCTCGCCGGCGGCCTCGTACAGGTCCTTGCGGGCGGTGTGGGTGGCCAGCACCGAGCCGTTGCCGGGGAGGGCGAGGCCGATCGCCTCGGTCAGGCAGTTCATCGAGTTCGCGGTGAACATGCCGGAACACGAGCCGCAGGTCGGGCAGGCGTTCTCCTCGATGATCGCGATGTCCTCGTCGGAGACGTTCTCGTTCACCGCCTGGGAGATCGCGTCGACCAGGTCCAGCTTGCGGACGGTGCCGTCGACCAGCACCGCCTTGCCGGCCTCCATCGGGCCGCCGGAGACGAACACGGTCGGGATGTTCAGGCGCAGCGCGGCCATCAGCATGCCCGGGGTGATCTTGTCGCAGTTGGAGATGCAGATCAGGGCGTCCGCGCAGTGCGCGTTGACCATGTACTCCACGCTGTCGGCGATCAGGTCGCGGGACGGCAGCGAGTAGAGCATGCCGTCGTGGCCCATCGCGATGCCGTCGTCCACCGCGATGGTGTTGAACTCGCGCGGGATGCCGCCGGCGCGCTTGATCGCCTCGGAGACGATCCGGCCGACCGGCTGCAGGTGGGTGTGGCCCGGCACGAACTCGGTGAAGGAGTTGGCCACCGCGATGATCGGCTTGCCGAAGTCCTCGCGGGCTACGCCGGCCGCGCGCAGAAGGGCGCGCGCGCCCGCCATGTTGCGACCCTGGGTGACCGTGTTCGACCTCAGCTGGGGCATTCCGACCGCTCCTTCGGAGACTATCCGTGTCAGTCGAGCCTACGCCCCCGGTCCCGCCCGGCGGACACGCTGTCCGCGATGCGGTCAGGCCCGGCCCGCCACGAACAGGTCCAGCACGTACGGCTCGGTCAGCACCCCGTCCGGGAACTCGGCGAGCAGCGCCGCCCGCTCCGCGGCCAGCACCGGCGCCCGCCGCTCCTCGGTGAGCACCGCGAAGTACGAGCGCGAGGTCAGGTCGGTCAGGTGGCTGTCCACCGTGACCTGCCGCTCCCAGTGCAGGGTGACGTGCTCCACCGCCAGGCCGGCCGCGGTCAGCTGCTCGGCGCCGGCGATCACCCCGCCGTACGCGTGGTAGCTGGGCAGCGCGACGACCAGCCGGTCCTCCTGCGCCTTGATCCAGCCGGTGGCACGGTCCTTGACGTTCCACCACAGAGCGAGCTTTCCACCCGGACGGAGGACCCGCAGGGCCTCCGGGACCGACTTCGCCGGGTCGGTCCAGTGGAAGGCCTGCGCGTAGCCGACCAGGTCCAGCGAGGCGTCGTGGAAGGGCAGCTCGTCGCCGACGCCCTTGACCACCGGGATCCCCGGGCTGACCTGCCGCAGCAGGGCCGCCATCCCCGCGCTCGGCTCCAGCGCCACCACCCGGGCGCCGCGGGCGGCCAGCAGCCGGGTCGCGATGCCGGTGCCGGCGCCCACGTCCAGCACGTCCGCGTCCTTCAGCGGGCGGCCGAGCAGCCGCTCCAGCTCGTCGAACAGCTCCGCCGGGTAGGACGGCCGGGCCGCCTCGTACTGGGCGGCCACCGGGCCGAAGGAGAGCGCGTGCTGCTGGATGTCGGTCATGGTCCCTGGTCCCCCCGTCGGTTCGGGCCCACCCTAGGCGAGGCCGGACGGAATGTCAGGGCCGCTTCGGCCGGTGCGGGGTGGTCAGGTGGAGCCGGGTGAAGGCCAGCGCCTCCGCCAGGTCGGCCTCCCGTTCGGCGGGCGACGCCGAACGGCGGGTGTTGACCTCCAGCACCACGTGCCCGTCGAACGACGACCGGGCCAGCCGCTCCAGCAGCTCCGCGCAGGGCTGCTTGCCGCGGCCCGGGATCAGGTGCTCGTCCTTGCCGGAGCCGCTGCCGTCCGCCAGGTGCACGTGCGCCAGCCGGCCGTCCATCCGGTCGACCATGCCCAGCGCGTCGATCCGCGAGGTCGCCGCGTGGGAGAGGTCGATGGTGAAGTGCCGGTAGTCCTCGTCGGTGACGTCCCAGCCCGGCGCGTACGCCAGCATCTCGCGGTCCCGGTAGCGCCACGGGTACATGTTCTCCACCGCGAAGCGCACCTGGGTCTCCCCCGCCATCCTGGCGATGCCCGTCACGAAGTCCTTGGCGTACTGGCGCTGCCAGCGGAACGGCGGGTGGACCACCACGGTGTCCGCCCCCAGCTTCTCCGCCGCCGCCCGGGCCCGCACCAGCTTGGTCCACGGGTCGGTCGACCACACCCGCTGGGTGATCAGCAGGCAGGGGGCGTGCACCGCCAGGATCGGGACCCGGTGCATGTCGGAGAGCCGCCGCAGCGCCTCGATGTCCTGGCTGACCGGGTCGTTCCACACCATCACCTCGACGCCGTCGTAGCCGAGGCGGCCCGCCAGCTCGAAGGCGATCGCGGTGTTCGCCGGGTACACCGAGGCAGTGGACAGCGCGACCTTGGTGTCCGGGATGTGCAGCGCCGGGTGGGGGGGCAGCACCAGGCGGTCCGTGGTGCGCAGCAGCGGGTCGCGGCGGGCGGGCGCCTTGCGGGCGGTGCGGGCGGTCTTCACCGCCTTCGCGACCTTCTTCACCTGCGCGCTCTTCGCCGCCTTCACCGACCGCGCGGCCTTCGCCACCCGGCCCCGGCCGGCGGCCTGCTCCCCCGGCGCGGCGGGCGCACCCGGCACCGAGGGGGCGCCCGGTGCGGTCCGGCTGCCCTGCTCGTCGCCCGCGGGCGGCGACGGGGCGTGCCCGGGCGCGGCGGTCGCCCGGGGCGTACGGCGCGGACGCGGAGGCCGTGCCTGCCGGCGCCCGGCAGCACGACCCGCTCCGGATGACTCCTCGTCCGCAGGATGGCCCACGCGCACCAGCGTAAGCGGATCCGCCCTCCGCCGAGCGGCTACGTGGTCAGCGCGGGGCGGCGGTCGACCGGGCCGGACATGGTGTCCAGGCGGCGGAGGATGATGCCCTCGCGCAGCGCCCAGGGGCAGATGTCCAGTTCGTCGAGGCCGAAGAGGTCCATCGCGGCGTCGGCGACCAGCGCGCCGGCCAGCAGTTGGCGGGCCCGGCCCTCGGAGACGCCGGGGATCTGGGCGCGCTCGGTGGGCGTCATCGCGGCCAGCCGGGGCAGCCACGCCGACAGCCCGGCCCGGGTGATCTTGCGCGGGACCCGCGCGCCCGCCCCCTCCGGCGCCGCGCCGGTCATCCGGGCGAGCTGCTTGAAGGTCTTGGAGGTGGCGACCGCGTGGTCGGGCGTCCCGATCCGGGCGAATTCACCCACCACCTGGGCGATCTCGGCGCGGATGTCGCGTCTCAGCTCGCGCAGGTCCTCGGGGTCGGCGAGGTCGCCGGGCAGCCGGGCGGTGAGCCGGCCCGCGCCCAGCGGCAGCGAGCACGCGACGTCGGGCTGCTCGTCGATGCCGCAGGCGATCTCCAGCGAGCCGCCGCCGATGTCCAGGTTGAGCAGCCGCCCGGAGGACCAGCCGAACCAGCGGCGGACCGCGAGGAAGGTGAGCCGGGCCTCGTCCTGCCCGGACAGCACCTGGAGCTCGACCCCGGTCTCGGTGGCGACCCGGTTCAGCACCTGCTCGCCGTTGGCGGCCTCGCGCACCGCGGAGGTGGCGAACGGCAGCATCGCCACCACGCCCTTGTCCTCGGCGACCCTTATCGACGAGGCGACCATCGACACCAGTTTGTCGACGCCGACCTCGGTGATCGCCCCCCGCTCGTCGAGCAGCTCGGCGAGGCGCAGCTCGGCCTTGTGCGAGTACGCGGGCAGCGGGGCAGCACCGGGGTGGGCGTCCACCACGAGGAAGTGGACGGTGTTGGAACCTACGTCGAGCACACCGAGTCGCATAACCGTCCACGCTAACCGATCGGTGACCGCTCACCTGCCCGAATCGGTCCTCCCCGGCCTGTTCGATTGCCCGGCCGGCGGTCGGGGGAGGACACTGCCCGGCATCGTCCCCCTCACCATCTTCCGCGAGGAGAACCCGACATGACGATCACTCACCGGATCATCGGCAGCGGCGAGCACCGGGTCATCGTGCTGCACGACTGGTTCGGCACCAGCGCAGGCTGGGGCGCCTTCCTGGACTGCCTGGACGGCGACGTGTTCACCTACGCCCTGCCGGACTACCGGGGGTACGGCGAGCGGCTGGACGTCCCCGGCACGTACACCCTGGCGGAGATCGCCGAGGACGTGCTGGCGCTCGCCGACGAGCTGGGCTGGGAGGAGTTCTCGCTGGTCGGGCACTCGATGGGCGGCAAGGCGGTGCAGCGGGTGCTGGCCGAGGCGCCGCACCGGGTCCGCAAACTGGTCGGACTGACCCCGGTGCCGGCCTCGGAGTACCGGCTGGAGGGCGACGCGTACGAGCTCTTCCACGGCGCCGTGGAGCGGCCCGCGAACCGGCGGGCCATCCTCGACCTGGTCACCGGCCGGCGGGCGGGCGCGGTGTGGCTGGACCGGATGACCGCCCAGTCGCTCGCCCAGTCCCGCCCGGAGGCCTTCGCCGGGTACCTCGCCGACTGGACCACCCAGGACTTCGCCGCCAAGATCGCCGGCTCCCGCCTCCCCGTGAAGGTCTTCATCGGCGAGCACGACGTCGCCCTGAACGAGCCCCTGATGCGCGCCACCTGGCTCACCCACTACCCGGAGGCGGAGCTGGAGGTGCTGGGCAACTGCGGCCACTACCCGCAGTACGAGCTGCCGGTGCGCCTCGCCGCCCGCCTGGAGGCCTTCCTCAACGAGTGAGCAGCACCGCCGAGGCGCCGTAGCCGTGGGGCGGGCACTCGTCGCCGGACGGCCCCGAGAGCAGGGTCAGGGCGACGAACGCGGAGAACAGGACCGCCCCGCCCATCACCGCGATCATCACCCGCGCCGGGTGGGGTGCCTGCTCCACCCGGCGCAGGGTGAGCGTGATCATCAGCGCGACCGCGCCGACCACGAACGCCAGCACCGAGACGACGACGAACGCGCCGTTCGCGGTCATGGCGGAGCTCGCGTCCAGGTGCCCGTAGCAGGCCCGGAGCTGGTGGGCGATCATCCCGGCGACCACCCAGGCAACCGCCGGGGCCGCCACCAGGCCGAACACCACGGCCGGCGCGGGGCTCTTGGTCCACTTGGTCACAGCACACCGTGCCAGAGCTGCTCGACGATCACGGCCCACCAGTTCTCCGGGTCCGCGAAGGCGGTGGCGTCCAGCGTGGCCAGCGCCCACTGGAGCTCGGCGACGGCCGGCCCGGCGGCCGCCGGCGGCAGGTCGCGCAGCCGCGGGTAGCGCTCGGCGAACAACAGCAGCGACCGGATGAACGCGGTCAGGTCGGCATTGCAGTGCCGAGCCGTGCAGTCGTCCGGGTCGACCGCGCGGACCCGCCCCTGCGCGGTGTCCACGGTGATCAGCGCCCAACCGTCCGAACCGACCAGCAGCTGTCCGAGCAGCGCCGCCCGGGCGGCCGCGGTCGCCCGGGTGCCCCGGCCGAGCGCCTCGACCAGCGCGGCGACGTCCGGCAGCACCGGACCCGCCGCCTCGGCGACACCGTCCGCCGCCGGATGGTGCACCACGAAGAAACCCTCGACCCGCCTCGGCAGACCCACCTCCAGCAGCGGACCCGCCACCGCCGCCGGCAGATCCGCGGCGGCCACCGCGTCCGGGTCGAACCGGCACACGCCGTCCACCCCGAACACCGCCGCCAGCCGGCCCGCCAGCGCCTCCGCCGACTCGACCGGCGCCGGCGCCACCGCGACCGGGAACGGCACCCGGTTGAACGGGGTCCCGCGCCGCGCCGCCAGGGTCCGGACGTCCGCCGCCCGGTGGTCGAACCTCGGCCCGTACGGCAGGTCGTAGCCGACCGGCACCTCGGGCAGCTCCGCCAGCAGGCGCTGCGCCCAGTAGCCGCCCGGCAGCATCGTCGGCCGCAGATCGGTACGGATCGCCAGCACGTCGGCCGCGGTCACGCCCTGCCGCTGCAACTGCCGCCAGCCGCGCAGCGCCGGATGCGGCAGCCCCGGCGCCGACTCCACCACCAGCGACTGCGGCTCGCCCGCCGCGTCCCGGTAGGCGAGCTCCGTCCGTGAACCCGGGCCGGTCACCGGCGGCAGCGCCGGATCGTGACTGCCCGCACCCAGCCGGTCCCGGTACACCCGGACCACCTCCGGCACCGGCACCGACGGCCACACGCTCAACTCACCGCTCGCCCGGTCCACCACCGCGCACGCGGCGCCGATCTCCTCCGGCGCCCGGCGCGCCCCGGTCAGCGGATCCACCTGCACCGGCGACGGCTCCGGCCACACCACCCAGCCCAGGTCGAACTCGAACGAACGCACCGGCCGCGCGGTGTCCTGCGGAAGGTCGCCGTTCACCCAGCGGTGGGCGGCGGCGAGAGCCTGCTCTCGGGTGATCATCGCTTGCTGCTCCCGGCGGTGCGGTGGACAGTGAGCCGCGACCGCGGCGCGGCAGGCACCGGCTCCGCCGGACGCCCGGAGGGCTCCGCCGGAACGGCAACGGCAACCGGCTCCGCCGGACCGACGGGCGGCTGCGCCGGGACGGCCGGCGCGGCCGGAACGGCAACGGCGTCCACCGGCCCGGCCTGGGCCGGCTGCGGCGGTGCGACGGGCACCGGCTCCACCGGGCGATCGGCGGGCTGCGTCGCGGCGCCTGCGGTGGCCGGAGCGGCCACGGTGTCCACCGGCTCCGCGGGGCGCACGGGCGGCTGCGGTTCGGCTGCGGCCGGGGCGGCAGCGCCGCTCCTGGGCTCCGCCGGGGTGGTGGCAACCGGCTGTGCCGGCTCGGCCGGGACGGCGGTGGTGGCGGGGAGGGGTTCGGCGAGGTCGAGCGGGCGGTTGTCCGCGGCGACGGCGATGGCCCAGAGGCCGTTGTCGGCCGGGTAGAGCGGCCGGTCGGAGCGGTAGCCGGTGAGGTGGTCGAGCCAGGTGATCTCGCCCTGGTGGTTGACCGCGTTCCAGGTGTGCGAGCGCCCGAACCCGTCCAGGGTGAGCAGGACCGCGCGGCTGCCGCTGCCCGCGGCCCGCAGCGCCCCCGCCACCTGCCGGTAGCCGCCGTCGCCGTCCCCGAGGTCGAGGAAGAGCGCGCCGAGTTCCCGTTCGGCGCGGTCGCGTCCGCCGCGCTCGCCGGCGGGCCCGTCGGGCAGCCGGGGTGCGGCGCAGGTGGGGTACCCGCCGACGGTGTCCACGCCGGACAGCGCGACGTCGACGGAGTTGTTGGCGCGCCCGGCCTCACGGGGGCCGCCGCCGTTGAGCGCCTCGATCCAGTCGCCGGCCCGCGGGTCGGGCGCGGGCAGCGGGGTGCGCCGGACGGCGTCCGCCTGGTGTGCGGGGTCGACCGGGCCGAGTCCGCCGGGCAGGCCGTACGGGCGGCTGTCGGCGATGGTCCGCGGGGTGCCGGGTTCGGCGGGCGGCGCGGGGGGCGCGGTGCGGTAGGTCTGCCAGACGAGCCAGGCGGCGGCGACCTGTCCGGGGTGGACGGGCAGCGCGGAGAGCGGTCCGCCGTCGGGGCCGCGGCGGCGGTCGGTGTCGGTGACCGGGTCGAAGCGGACCGGGTTGGCGGGCGTGTACTGCCCGATCGCACCGCCGCCGGGCTGCGCGGGGCCGCCGGCGGGCGGTCGCGGGCCGGCGCCGGGTGCCTGCTGGGTGGTGTGCTGGCCGACGCCGATGACGGCGGCGCCGCCCTGCTGGGCACCGGCACCCGCCGAACCGGCGGCACCGGGCGCCCCGGCCGCGCCGGGCGTGCCGGCGACCGGACCGGTCTGGACGGGGGTGCCGCCCGTACCGGCCGCGGGGGCGGCGCCGCCGGGTGCCGCGCCGGCGACCGGACCGGCGCCGACCGGACCTCCGCCGGCGACGGGTGCACCGGCGACCGGGCCCGCGCCGACCGGGCCGCCGAGCATGCCGCCGGACGCGACGGATCCGCCGCCGAGCGGGGAGCCGCCGCCGACCGGACCGAGTTGGAAGTTCCCGGAGCCAGCCGAGGCGTGGCCGCCGCCGGACGCGCCGCCGCCGAAGGACGGCTCGGCCGCCCGGTGGCCGCCACCGCCGGACCAGATGTCACCGGTGGAGACGGGCGCGCCGGGCGCGGGGGCGACCGCGACGGAGTCGGTGTGCACGGCCGCCGGGCCGTGGTGGACCGGGGGCGGCGTCCAGCCGTCGTCCGGGTCGAAGGCCGCCGCCGGCGCCTGGTACCCGCCGGTGTAGCCGCCGTTGGCGTGGCCGGTGTAGGTGCTGCTGCCGCGGCCGTGTCCGTTGCCCTGGCCGCCGTTGCCCTGGTCGTTGCCGCCGCCGTTCGGCCAGATACCGCCGTCGGCCGGGGTCTGGACGCCGGCGGACATGCCGGCCGCCTGGACGGTGATGCCGCCGCGCCCGTCCGGCCCGTCGGGGCCGATCACGACCTGCGGGCCGCCGTGCTTGCCGTGCGGCGCGGGGCCGTCGCCGGGGGTGTCGGCGCCGATCTGGACGCCGTGCTGGTCCACGCCGAGCACCGGCTGTCCGCCGATGTTCACCTGCAGCCCGCCGTGGTCGCCGGGGCCGCCGAGCGGGACCGGCCGGCCGTGCTGGTCGAAGACCACGGTGCGGCCGTCCGGGCCGGTGGCGTGGCCGTCCTGACCGACCGTCACCGCCGTGCCGTCGACGCCGGCCAGCAGTCGGCCCTGGGAGTCGGCGGCGAGCGCGGAGACCTGTCGGCCGTCCGCGCCGAGCAGTACGGGGTGGCCGTCGGCGCCGACCTGCGGCCGGCCGTCGGCGGACAGGGCCAGGGCGAGGCCGGTGCCGATCAGGACGCCGGTGCCGCCGACCAGCAGCGGCTTGCCGTCGGTGCCGCGCAGCGGGCGGCCGTCCTCGCCGACGGCGAGGCCGCTGACCGGCTTGCCCTCGGCGTCGACCACCTGCGCGCGGCCGTCCTCGCCGACGGTGATCTGCACGCCTTCGACGCCGCGGACCTCCTTGCCGTCCGCGCCGACCAGGATCGGGTTGCCGTGCCGGTCGGTCTTGATCGCGCCGTCCTGGTCGACGGCGGGGCGCAGTTCGCGGACCCCGGCGACCTCGACCGAGCGGGCGACCTTCGCGGCGGCGGCCCCGGCCGCCCCGCCGGCGCTGCCGGCGGACATCACCCGGGCGGCGCTGTACTCGCGCTTCTCGCCGTGCAGGCCGCGCCCGTCCGCCTGGGCGATCCGCTCCAGCGCGATGACCGCCGGCTCCTTGGCGGCGGCCTGGACGGCGTCCTTCATCTCCCGGGCGAGCTCGTGCAGCAGCCCGGCGATCTTCAGCTTGGCACCCTCGACGGCGACCGCCTCGCCGACCTCGGCGACCACGTCCTTGACCGCGCCGACGGCGGCGCCGACCAGCCCGGCCAGGCCGTCGCCGGCGTGCGACATCTGCTGCTCGGCCTTCGCCTCGGCGGCGTCGGCCTTCTTGATCTCCTCGGCCAACTCGGTGAGGACGGCGATCACTTCGGCCTTGCAGTGGTCGACGGCGCAGGCCGCCCGGTCGAAGGCCCGGCCCATCGTCTCGGCGGCGCCGTGCGCGTCGTCCAGGTGGCCGCGGCCGCTCCCGGCGAACGCCCGCCAGTGCTCGGCGAAGGCGTCGACGGCCGGACCGGAGTTCTCGGCGGTGACCCGCTCGGCGGACGACGCGCCGCGCCGGGCCAGCTGCTCGGCGTCGGCGCCGAACTCCCGCCACACCGCCGCTGCCCGGCGCAGCCCGTCCTCGTCCGCCTGCGGCCAGTGGTGACCGGTCCGCGCCAGCGCGGGGGCCAGCTCCTCGGGCAGCTTCCTGGACACGTGCTCTCCCCCTTCGGGTGGTGCGGGATCAGGCGTGGTGCGCATGCGCGTGCGATGTCAGGTGCGATGTCGGGTGCGACGTCGGGTGCGACGTCGGACACGGTTCAAGCCGGCGTACGGCAACTGCGTGCCGCCGCCCACCTGTTCCGGGAATCAGACGGCGCCGGGGCCGTGCCCGGTTGCGCCGGGCGCGGCGGAGCCGAGTCCGCCCTCCAGCCCGGTGAAGTCGACCTTGACCTGGCGGTCGGTGTGCTCGACGCTGTCCGCCATGGTGTGCAGGCCGGTGCCGATCCGGCCGAGCCGGTCCGCCAGGCCCTGCAGTCCGGCCAGCACGCCCTCGCGCGCCTCGCCGTACGCGCCGCCGAACGGCACCCCGGGCTCGTCGGTGCCCCACGGGGTGCCGAGGCCGGCCAGCTGCTGCTCCAGGTTCACCGCCGCGCGCTGGAACTCGCCCGAGACGGTCTCGAACTCCCGCCCCTCGCCGTGGACTTCCCACGTGTTGATCCTGACATCGGCCATCGCCGCGTCCCTCCCCCGTCCCCGTGGGCGCCGGAGCACCCGGCCGTCGTCCGGCCTCGCGCCATCCTAGGCCCGCCCCCCGGGCCCACCGCCCCGGCTGCGGCCCTTTTCACAGCGGTTTCACCACCCTCGACCGGACCATTGCGGACGTTCGCCGAGAAATCATCGCAATTGCCACCGCCGACCGGGCCGGTCCGGCCCTCCGAGGCCATACCCTTGCCGGGTGGCAGCAGCAGAGACCGCGAAGAGCAAGAAGTCCAAAAAGAGCAAGGCCGTCGACCTGGCGATGCCGACCGTCGGCGAGGTGCCGCTCGACTTCCCGCGCGCCTGGGTCGAGTTCACCGACCCGGCCGACGCCGACCAGGTGTTCCGCTGCGACCTGACCTGGCTGACCTCCCGCTGGGGCTGCATCTTCGGCAAGGGCTGCCACGGCATCCGGCCCGGCCGCGGCGAGTCCGACGGGTGCTGCACGCTCGGCGCCCACTACTCCGACGAGGACGACGAGCAGCGCGTCATCGGGCACGCCTCCCGGCTCACCCCGGACATCTGGGAGAACCACGAGCACGGCACCGACGCCGAGGGCCGGATCCTGGTCGACGGCGGCATCACCATGTTCGACGAGGACGGCGACCGCCAGACCCGCCGGGTGAACGGCGCCTGCCTCTTCCTGAACAGCCCCGGGTTCCCCGGCGGCGCGGGCTGCTCGCTGCACATCCTGGCCCTGCGCGAGGGCAAGGAGCCGCTGGAGACCAAGCCGGACGTCTGCTGGCAGCTCCCGGTCCGCCGCACCTACGACTGGATCGACCGCCCCGACGACACCCGCTACCTCCAGGTCTCCATCGGCGAGTACGACCGCCGCGGCTGGGGCCCCGGCGGCCACGACCTGCACTGGTGGTGCACCGGCTCCCCGGAGGCGCACAACGCCCCCGACCCGGTCTACGTCAGCTACCGCCCCGAGCTCACCGAGCTGATGGGCAAGCCCGCGTACGACGTCCTGGTCGAGCTCTGCGAGGCCCGCATCGCGGCGAAGGGCCACAAGAAGCTGGCCCCCCACCCCGCCGACTGACCGTCGCCCGGCCGTCGACGAAAACGCCGGTGGCCGGCCTGATCGGCCGGCCACCGGTTCGCACTATCTGTGCGCGGTCCTCAGGACCGGCTCACTCACTGACCCGGTCCTCCTGGACCGTGTAGGTCCGGCCGGCCCTGTCGGGGTCCGCCGCGAGGTTCGCCACGAAGAGCCCGAGGTCGAAATCCTCGGCCTCGACGAACGCCGTCGTGTCGAATTCGAGCTGACCGATCTCCTCCGGCTCCTGGTAACCGATGGCGGTGTCGACATCGAGGTGGAGCGTGCAGACGCCGCCGCGGCTTTCGTGGCGGATCGCTCCGGACGAAACCCGGAACGTCCGACCGAGCGCGCGCAGCAGGATCTCGCCGCCTTCGCGAAACACCACCAGCAGCTTCCCGTCGAGGTACCCGTAGCATCCCGCCGGTCGGTCCTGCGCCTGGTTTCGGACCCGCTCCGGCCCCAGCTCCCCGGTGGCCGGAGTGAACTCCGCCACCGACTGGAAGACTCCATACGATTCAACGAGCACGGTCATCACTTCTTGTTCAGTCCGAGGTCGGCTCCACCGGTTCGCGTGGCGCCTTCGATGATCTGCTCCCAGCTCTTGCCCTTGGCCCGCAGCCAATCCACCGTGGGGCCGAGCGGGTCGCCGTACTTGGCGATGTTCCGCTCGTAGATGGTGCTGCGAAGGGGTTCCGGGGTGAGGTCCTTGTACTTTACTCCGATGTCCCTACGGGCCTGGTGGAGTGCCCTGGCGATGTCCTCGACGCTGGACCCCGCCGCCCGCATGGCGGCCCCGGTCTCGCCCAGCGCTTCCACCTCGCCGATGTAGGCGAGGCGGAGCGGGGGAAGGCCGGCCGTGGCACTCGCGGCGGCACCGGTTGTGGTCTCCGCCGCGGCTCCTGCCGCACCGGCCGCCTCCGCCTCTGCGGCGACGCCGGCCGCCGGGGCCGGGGTGAGCTTCTTGGTCAGCGCACCGACGACAATGACCGTGGTCACCTGCCCGCCCAGGTAGGCGTACTCGCCGTCACTGATCTCCTGATCGACCATCTTGTAGGTGTCGATCACGCCGTTCACGGTCCGGTAGGCGGCAACCGGCGGAAGGCCGTTGAGCAGGTCGGATCCGAACTCTCCGCAGGAACCGTCGCGGCCCTTGATGCATCCGCCGAGGTCGGTGAGCGGCTTCACGGCGCCCTTGATCATGCCGACACCGGTGTCCAGGACTCCGTCCCAGAAGCCTCGCTTCTTCTTCTTCTGGACCGCGTTGCCGACCTGGCTGTCCGAGGTGGACGGCCCGAGGTCCGCCAGCTGGGCCGCCTGGCAGGCGACGTCGCAGGCGGGAGTGGTGGGGGTCCAGTCCCCGCCGCCGTCGATGAAGGCCATGTTCATCATGCCGGTCGGGTCGCTGGACGAGACCGGGTTGTGGTTGCTGTAGGCGTAGCCGCCCATCTGGGTGGGGTCGGTGAGGTCGATCAGCGGGTCCGGGCTGAGGAAGCGTCCGGTCACCGGGTCGTACTCACGGGCTCCGATGTGGGTGTAGCCGTCGGCGGTGTCGGTCGTGCCGCCGACGAATCCGCGCTCGCCCGGCCAGGCCGCCGGGGCCGCCCCACGAAGAGCGCCGTACGGGGACGACTTCTTGCGGTTGAACGCCATGGTGGTGGCGTTGATCGACAGGTTGTTGGTGCCGTGGTGGTCGGCCAGCAGGTACCGGACCTTGCCGTCGCTGCTGGTGCGGACCGCGGTCGCCTCGGGCACCGAGCAGTACCGGGTGCCGGTGACGGTGTTGCCGGCGAGGTTGAGCGCCAGCTCCTGGTCGCCGGGCAGGTAGAGCGTCACCGTTGCCGGGTCGCGGCGCAGGATCCGGGTGCCGTCCGCCTCGTAGACGTCGGAGCTGGTGGTGGCGCCGGCCGTCGGCCCGGGGGTGGAGGTGGCCAGGTGTCCTTCCAGGTCCCAGGTGAGGGTCTGCTGGACGGTGCCGTTCACGGTCTTCGACTTCAGGTTGCCGTTGTTGTCGTACCCGAAGCCGGTGGTGGCGGTGCTGGCGCCAGTGGTGGCCACCTGGGTGGTGGCGTGCGGGCGGGCGGCACCGGTGGTGGTCGGGTAGCTGTAGGTGTTGACCGTGTCCGCGGTGGCGGCACCGGCCTTGTGCTGGGTCTCCTTGGTGCGGTTGCCCGCGGCGTCGAAGGTCCAACTCGTCCAGTACGGGTCGACGCTGCCCAGGTTCGGGCCGCCGACACTGGTCGGGTTGGTGGAGCAGCTGTCACCGGAGGTCCACGCCTCGGTCAGGCGCCGCGACCAGTCGGTCTGGAAGCACTGGGTGTCGGTGACGGTCTTGTCGTTCTGCTCGTCCTTGATCTGAGTGATGTCACCCACCGGGTTGTAGGTGTACGTGGCGTTGGTCAGGGTCTGCGGACCGGACGCCTCGCGGTCGTCCGCCACGTTGACCAGGCGGCGGGTCGGCTCGTCGAAGGTGTTCGTCCGCACCACGCGGCCGCCGATCGTGCCCAGCTGCGCCTGCAGGGTCTGGCCGAACGCCGAGTACTTGGCACCGCCCAGGTAGCTGGTCCCCAGCGAGCTGGAGACCGATCCCAACTGCCCGTACTTGTCGTACCCGTTGGTCAGCGTCTCCGCCGGCAGCGCCGACGACGCGTTGGTGTTGGTCGTCGAGTACGCGGTGGTGTTCGGCAGACCGGTGTTCGGGGTGTAGGTGTAGTCGAGGGTGTAGTCACCCGCGAGCTTCTCCTCCTTGGGCACGCTCGGCACCGTGAACGTGGTGCCGGTGGACCGGCCCGCCGTGTCGTAGCCCTTCACGGTGGTCTTGTAGGTGTAGGTCGCCCCGCCGACGGTGCTGTAGCGGGAAGAGGTGGCGGGCAGACCGACTCCGCCCGGGGCGGTGTCGTACGTCCACTCGTCGAGCACCGTGCCCGTGGTCGAGCCGGAGCGGAGGGTCCGCTTACGGCCGAGGTTGTCGTAGGTGTATCCGATCGTGGCCTGATCGGCGGTGCCCACCGCGGCGGTCATGGTCGCCAGGCGACCGTCAGCGCCGTAGACGCTGTCGGCGGTGCCCTTGTCCGGATCCACCGTGTGGACCTGACGACCGCGCAGGTCGTAGCTGTACGACCAGCTGTTCTTCCCGGTCGCATCGGTCACCTTGGTCAGCCGGCCCCCGAGGTCGTACTGGTAGGTGATCGCCTCGTACTGGGTGGCGGCCGCGCCGATCAGCGGGTTGCGGTCCTTGTAGTTCCGCAGCTCGACCGTCTGGCCCTTGGCGTTGGTGCGGATCAGCGTCGCGGTTCCGCCGGCCGGCGGAACCTTCGAGGTCCAGTCTCCGCCGTAGGCGGTGGTGGTCCGCCACTTCTCCACGTTCAGCGACTTCAGCACCGAGGCCGTCGGCCGGGAGCGGCCGTCGAACTCGATCACGGTCTGGGACGGGATCTGGTTGTCCGCCACCGAGTACATCGTGGAGGAGACGCCCAGGCTGTTCCAGTAGTCCGCGTTGGTCTTCCACTCCCGGCCGTGCGAGTCGTAGAAGGTGTCGGTGATCGTCCGACCCGTCGTGGTCGACTCGACCTGGTTCTGGCGCAGCCTCAGGAAGGAGTCCATGATTCCGGTCGCCGTCCGGTAGGACCCGTCCTCCAGCAGGACCTTGGTCGTGACGGCCGTCGGCGCGGTCGCGGACAGCGCGTACCCGAAGGTCGCGTTGGCGGCCAGGTTGGTGGCCCGTCCGGCGTCCCAGGTCGACGTGAGCCGGCCGGCCGCGTCGTACTTGCTGTTGGTGGTGCGGCCCGCGACATCACCGGAAGCCAGGGTCAAGCCGCGCAGACCGTCGTAGGTCGTGGTCGTCGACTGACCCGCGGGGTTGGTGACCTTGACCGACGTGGGCTGCTCGCCGTCGGCGGGCGTGTAGACCGTGGTCGCGGTCTGGTTGTCCTCGCCGGTGACCGAGGTCGGACGGCCGTAGCGGTCGAACGACGAGCCGTTCAGCGTGGTGTTCCACACCGCCGTCGAGCCGTTGTAGCGCTCCAGTTGCTCGGTCTTGGTCACGTACGCCTTGCCGTACACCGGCACCGTGCCGACAGGCTGGCCGTCGTACGAGGTCCGGGTCCCGCCGATGGCGGTCGCCGGGGCCGACGGGGTCGAGCAGAGCGTGGAGTCCGCGATGGACGACGCGGGGAAGCTGTTCAGCCAGTTGGTGGTGTCCGGCGCCGTGTAGACGGTGCGGGTGCAGGACTCGTCGCCGGTCACGGCGGTGTCGCCCTCGTCGCTGACCTCGGTGAGCCGCCCGTACGTGGAGTCGTACGTCTGGTTCAGCTTCGTGGTGCGCCAGGTGGTGCCGGAGAGCCAGGTGCGGGTCTGCTCGGAGGCCGTGCCGGAGAAGCGGGCCTCGACGGCGGGCAGGTCGACACCGGCTTGGCCGTCCTTGCCCGACAGGCTCTTCGGCGTGTACGAGGCGTTCGCGGCACTCTGCCAGGGCGTGCTGGTCGCCTCGACGACCACCGTGCCGTTGTCCTGGTCGAAGGTCGAGACCTTCGCCGGGCGGCCCTCGAACCCGTCGGCGTCAGTGATGCCGTTGACACTCACCGCGCGCTTGCCGCCGCCGGGCAGGACGTCGCCGTCCATGCCGCGGAAGTACTCGGTCTCGGTGAGGGTCTTGTTGACCGAACCGACGCGGGTGCGGACCTTGGCGTAGCCGCGGAACTGGTTGTAGGTGCGGGTGGCGTCCGGGGTGAACTCGGAGTCGTCGCGGTGCCAGGCGGCGCCGCCGAGGTACTCGTACGAGGTGACCTTGGACTCGGAGCCGGAGCCGGCGGTGGTGTCGTCCTCGGTGACCGAGGCGACCAGGTACTTGTGGAACCAGTCCAGCACCTGGGCCTGGCCCTCCGGCGTCCAGTAGGACGGGAAGCAGGCCTTGTCGTTGGACTCCGGCGCCGGGGTGGAGCCGTAGACGCACTCGGTGGGCCGGTAGGAGATGAGGGTGTCACCGCCGGTCTCGTTGGTGATCTTGATCATGCGGTACTTGTGCATCGGCGGTCGGCCCTCGGCCGCGTCCACCCGGTTGTCGTACAGGTCACCGGTGAACTTCATCGGTTGCGGCAGCTTCACGTCCGTGAGCGAGCCGGCCTGGAAGGTCCGGTCGATCGAGGCCAGCCACAGTGACGGCGTCGAGGAGTCACCGGTCGGCGGCAGCGTCTGGCTCAGCGCCCACTGGTCCACCGGCGTCAGCGTGCCGCCGAGCCGGGAGAAGGTGCTGATCTGGGTCAGCCGCTTGCGCGACCAGAACGTCGGAGAGACGTTCAAACAGGCGGAGTTGGCGGCGCAGTCCTGGTCGACCGGAACATCCGGCCAGTCCGTCGCGTGCGCCTTGTCGAACGTCGTGCAGGTGGTCAGGCAGCGCTCGCCGACCGTGAACTGCACCTGGCCCGACGCCTTCGACGGCGCCCCCAGGTCGCCGCGCAGACCGTAGTCGATCCGCTTCAGGTAACCGCCGCGCACATACGACACCGCACCCGAATCGGTCTTCATGTTCTGGCCGTACGCGTTGGTCTCGCGGTCGTAGTAGTACGCCATCGCGTTGCCGTGCGCGTCGACGACGTAGTCGAGGTTCCAGCGCCAGGCCTGGGTCTTCACCGACGCGGCGAAGGTGCCGGCGTTGCCCGGCTCGCCCGCGTGGTTGCCGTAGACCGGCACCGTCCAGGCCGAGTTGGTGTCCTCGGTCGACTCCAGCGAGATCGGCAGCTTGTTCCGGCCGAACCAGAACTGGGTGCCGGAGGTGTCGGTGACCTTCCAGTACTCGTTGTCGTCGTCGCCGTTGCCGATCGCCTCACCGCGGATCCGCTCGATCCGGGATCCGTCGTCGTTGGCCGGGCGCCAGGTCCGGTCGTCCACCTTCACCAGCGGAGTGGACGAACCGTTCAGCGACATGGTCGCGTTGTCGGACTTCCAGCACAGGTCACCGGTCTTCGCCGAGTTGTTGCCTTGGTACTGGTCGTCCCCGCAACCGGTGTAACTGCGCTCAATGAAACCGGGGTTGTAGTCCCAGCCCTCACCGATCCACGACACCTGGTTGTTCGTCGACGCCGTCCGACCGTCCGTGCTCGACGAGCTGTATCCGAGCGCAATGTTCGGCACCAGACCGCCCGGCGCGGCCGGAACGTTGATCGGGTAGTTCCAGCTGAATCCACCGGTGTTGCCGGTGTGCGACCAGGAACCCGAGTTGGCCAGCGAGGTGGCCTTGTAGTCGCCCATCGGGCTGGACGCGGAGGACGAGGTCTCCGCCGCCAACAGCGTCACGGTCGGCGCGGCGAATGCTGACGGAGCCGACTCGCCCGAAGCCTTCGCCCCTCCCGACGCCTTCGCAGCGGCCGGAGCGGCGTCGACCGTCGCGGTCAGCGTCCCCGCGACCGGGTCGTTGACCGTCGGCACCGCCGTGCGCGTCCGGCATTCCGCCTTCTCCGGCGTGGTCAGCGCACACGCCGGCAGCGACACCAGCGTCAACCGCGAGGCGGCGTCCGCCGAGAAGGCGCCCTTGATCTGCGAGTAGTCCACCGAGACGGACACGGGTGCGCCGGCCGAGGCGGCGTCGTCCCGCCGCAGTCCGACCAGCAGGCCGTCCACCCCTGCCTTCTTGGCCGTGGCATGGTCGGTGACCTGCACCGATACCGCACTCGGGGCGTTCTGCTCCGATGCGGCGGCCACCTTGACCGGGGTACCGGCCGCCTGCCGGGCCGCCTTCCCCGCACCGGTCAGGTCGACCCGGCTCTCCGCCGCCCCCGGCCAGTTGACCGCCGCGGGCTTCCACGTCCCCATGGCGGGAACGGACGCCTTGCCCTGCGGGGCGAGGTCGGTTCCGTTCACCGATTTCTGCTGCTGGACCGGCCGGACCTTGAAGCCCGGCTTTCCGCCTGCGGCCATGGCCGCGGGCGCCGAGAGCACACCGACCACGAGCGCCGCCGCGGTCACACCCCCGACCGTTCGTCTTCTGCGTGAACCCTTACCCAGGAAGGATTCTGACGGTCTGTGTCTCACTCGTTCCCACCCCTGATCCTGCGTCACCGAAAATGACTGCGAGATCTTCCAGCTCTGATCACAACTCCCGCAAGGAAGTGTGATGGAGCTCGCACGCGGGATGCCCGATTGCCACTGGTTCGATAGCGATCGTCCGCCGCGCGGCATGGCTGTCGTGCGGTCCGGCATCGCGCCAGGGGTGGGTGGGACGAGGAAGGCCGGGGACGAATTGGTGCCGCCCGGTCGGCGGTTACTTGTCGATGTCTCCGACGACGAAGAACATCGAGCCGAGGATCGCCACCATGTCGGCGACCAGCGTGCCCGGCAGCAGTTCGGTCAGCGCCTGGATGTTGTTGTAGGACGCCGAGCGCAGCTTGAGGCGCCACGGCGTCTTCTCGCCGCGCGAGACCAGGTAGTAGCCGTTGATGCCGAGCGGGTTCTCGGTCCAGGCGTAGGTCTCGCCCTCGGGGGCCTTGAGCACCTTGGGGAGCCGCAGGTTGATCGGGCCCGGCGGGAGTTCGGCGAGCCGGTCGAGGCAGGCGTCGGCGAGCTCCAACGCGTTGATCGTCTGCTCCAGCAGGCACTCGAACCGGGCGAGGCAGTCGCCCTCGTCCCGGACCGAGACCCTCAGGACGTCCTGCAGCTCGCCGTACGCGAGGTAGGGCTCGTCCCGGCGCAGGTCGAAGTCGACGCCGCTGGCCCGACCGAGCGGGCCGCTGACGCCGTACGCGTGGACCTGCTCGCGGCTGAGTACGCCGACGCCGGCGGTGCGGCCGCGGAAGATCTCGTTGCCGAGGACCAGGTCCTCGAAGACCGGGAGCTGGGAGCGGACCACGCCGACCGCGGTCCGGACCCGGCCGAGCCAGCCGGCGGGCAGGTCCTCCTTGAGGCCGCCGACCCGGTTGAACATGTAGTGCATGCGCCCACCGGAGGCCTCCTCCAGGACGTGCTGGAGCTCCTCGCGGCCGTTGAAGGCGTGGAAGATCGGGGTGATGCCGCCGAGCTCCAGCGGGTACGAGCCGAGGAACATCAGGTGGTTGAGCACCCGATTGAGCTCGGCCAGCAGCGTCCGCAGCCAGACCGCGCGCTGGGGGACCTCCATGCCGAGCATCCGCTCGACGGCGAGGACGACGCCGAGCTCGTTGGCGAAGGCGGAGAGCCAGTCGTGCCGGTTGGCCAGCATGATGATCTGCCGGTAGTCGCGGGCCTCGAAGAGCTTCTCCGCGCCGCGGTGCATGTAGCCGATCACCGGCTCGGCGGCGACGATGCGCTCGCCGTCGAGCACCAGCTTGAGCCGCAGCACGCCGTGGGTGGACGGGTGCTGCGGGCCGATGTTGAGCACCATGTCGCTGGTGCCCAGCTCGCCCGTCAGCGTCTGTGCGCCCGCGCCGATCCCGACCGTGGTCTCCCTCATGGGGACAGAGTCTGCCACCCCGGCAGGGCCTCCAGCCCCTCCGGTACCGGCATGCGGACAGCCTGGACCAGCCACTGGAAGCCGCCGAGCCCGGCGGGGTCGGTCAGCTCGGCGGCCTCGCCCGCCCCGGACAGCGCCCGGAGGTAGCCGGCCGGGTCGCTGCTCGCCAGGGCCAGTGGCGGCCGGTCGCCGCGGACGCCGAGTGTCCGCAGCGCCTCCCGCTGGGTTGTCCACAGGCTGTGGACGATGCGCCCCTCGGTCGAGGGGACGGCCACCGCGTCCAGCGCGACGTGCGCGGTGACGTCGCAGCCGCCGTCGGGTACGGGGGCGACCTCCCGACCGTCCCGGAAGCCGGTCAGCGTGCCGAACCAGGGCCGGGTCCCCGTCGTGTGCGCGTAGTCCACGGCCACCGCGAGCCCGCGGTCCAGCGCCCCGACGGCCGCCGCCCACGCCTCGTCGCGGGGCCGCCCGAGCTCGATCCGCTCGCCCTGCGGCCACCAGCGGCGCGCCCAGGCCGCGTCCTCGGGCTCCAGCTCGGCGCCCGGCCGCTCCTCGCCGTCCGCCGCGACCTCGACGTAGCGCAGCACCCCGTCCTCGTCCGGCTCTGCGACGTCCAGCGGCACGTTGTCCAGCCACTCGTTGGCGAACAGCAGGCCGGTGACGCCCTCGGGCACCCGGTCCGTCCACACCACCGCGTCCGGCAGCCCGGCGGGGCGGTCGGCCAGCTCGACGGCGTACGGGCGCAGCCGCCCGGCCAGCTCCGGCGCGGCGGCGGCGAGCACGCCGGCGGTCAGTTCGCCGCGGCCGGCCCCGAGGTCGACGAAGGCCAGCTCCGCCGGGCGGCCGAGGGCGAGGTCGGTCTCCGCGAGGAGGCGGGCGACCGCCCGGGCGTAGTGCGGCGAGGCGTGCACGGAGGTTCGGAAATGGCCCGCCGGGCCCTCCGGCCTGCGGTAGAAGCCGCCGTCGGGCCGGTAGAGGGCGTGTTCCATGGCCGGTCGCCAGCGCATCCACGTCATGGTCGAGGACGGTACCGAAGGTCGGGGCGCCTCCACCCTGCGGAGTAGACCGGGATCGCCCTCCCGGCGGACCTGGGAGGTGGTCCGGACTCCCTAGGCTTGAAGGGTGCATCGACTCAACGCGTGGCTCCGCCGACACCCGATGGTGGTGGACGCTGCCTGGGCGCTGCTGCTGTTCGCCTTCGGCCTGCTGGTCGCGATCGAGGACTCCGGCTCCCCGGAGGACCCGGTCTCGTCCTGGCAGCACGCGGTGGGCATCGCGCTGGCGGTGGTGATCCCGGCCCTGATGGTGGTCCGCCGGCGCTGGCCGAACACGGTGGCCTCGGTCGGCCTGGGCCTGGGCCTGGCGCAGTGCCTGATGGGCGTCAATCCGGGCATGTCGTCGATCGGCTACCTGGTCTTCACGTACACCGGCGCGGCGTTCGGCTCGAAGTGGACCTCGCGGCTGGCGCTGGCCGCCTCCCTGACGGCCGGTCCGCTGACCCTGCTGCTGATCTCGCCCGAGAACGAGCGCAGCGACGCGCTGCGGGCGCTGTTCCTGGCCGGGCTGCTGACCACGCCGTTCATCCTCTGCTGGGCGTGGGGCCGGCTCACCCGGGTCCGCCGGGCGTACCTGGTGGAGCTGGAGGACCGGGCCGCCCGGCTGGAGCGCGAGCGCGACGCCCAGTCGAAGGTGGCGGTCGCCGCCGAGCGGGCCCGGATCGCCCGCGAGCTGCACGACGTGGTCGCGCACAACGTCTCGGTCATGATCGTCCAGGCCGACGGCGCCGCGTACGTGCTGGACAACTCGCCGCAGCAGGCCAAGGAGGCGCTGGCCACCATCGCCTCCACCGGCCGGCAGGCGCTGGTGGAGATGCGCCGCCTGCTCGGCGTGCTGCGCACCGCCGACACCGCCGAGGAGTACGTGCCGCAGCCCAGCGTGGAGGAGCTGCCGGAGCTGCTGGAGCAGGTCCGCTCGGCCGGGCTCCCGGTGGACTTCGACGCCACCGGCGAGGTCCGCGAGCTGCCGCGCGGCGTGGAGCTGACGGTCTACCGGATCGTCCAGGAGGCGCTCACCAACGTCCGCAAGCACGGCGGTCCGGGCGCCCGGGCCCGGGTCGCGGTGGACTTCCGCGAGCGCGACCTCGAAGTGCTGGTCGAGGACAACGGGCGCGGTTCCACCGCCGAGCAGCTGGCCGCCGGTGGTACCGACGGCCAGGGCCATGGTCTGATCGGCATGCGGGAGCGGGTCGGCATGGTCAGCGGCAGTCTGGACGTCGGTCCGCGGCCGGGCGGCGGCTTCCGGATCCGGGCCGTGCTTCCCCTCAAGGCCGCCAAGTGAAGCAAGAGAAGGAGAGTCTCCAGTGACCATCCGGGTGATGCTCGTCGACGACCAGGAGCTGCTGCGCACCGGCTTCCGGATGGTCCTGCAGTCGCAGGGCGACATCGAGATCACCGCCGAGGCGGGCGACGGGGCGCAGGCGCTGGAGGTGCTCCGGTCGACCGAGGTCGACGTGATCCTGATGGACGTCCGGATGCCGCGCCTGGACGGCGTCCAGGCCACCCGGCGGATCTGCCTCGACGAGGCGGGCAGCCCGCTGCCGGACGCCCCCCGGGTGCTCATCCTGACCACCTTCGACCTGGACGAGTACGCCTTCGCCGCGCTCAAGGCCGGGGCCAGCGGCTTCCTGCTCAAGGACGTGCCGCCGACCGAGCTGGTCGCCGCGATCCGCTCCGTGCACGGCGGCGACGCGGTGGTCGCCCCGACCACCACCCGGCGCATGATCGACCGCTTCGCCGAGGTCCTGCCCACCCCGTCCAGCACGCCGGGCGCCCCGATCCTCGCCCCGCTCACCGAGCGCGAGCGCGAGGTCTTCCTGCTGGTCGCCCAGGGCCTGTCCAACGGCGAGATCGCCGCCCGGCTGACCCTCTCCGAGGCCACCGTGAAGACCCACGTCGGCCGCATCCTCGCCAAGCTCGGCCTGCGCGACCGCGTCCAGGCCGTCGTGCTGGCCTACGAGAACGGTCTCGTCCGGGCGGGAGCCTCCGACTGACCCCTGCGGCGGGCCGTACGATGGTCCGGTACGTCTGGTACCCGCCGAGGACTGGAACGGAAGTTGCACGAGGAATTCGGCCCGCTCGCCGACCCTTTCGGTGATCCGGGAGACCCCGGGAACCGCCCGGGGCGGTTGGCCGTGGGGGTGGTCGGCACCGGCCGGGTGGGGCCCGCGCTGGGCGCCGCGCTGCAGTTGGCCGGGCACCGGGTGGTCGCCGCCTCCGGCGTCTCCGATGCCTCCCGCCGTCGCGCCGAGGCGCTGCTGCCGGGTGTCCGCCTGGTCACGCCGCCGCAGGTGCTGGCCGCGGCCGACCTGGTCCTGCTGACCGTCCCGGACGACGCGCTGCCCGAGCTGGTGGCCGGCCTGGCCGCGACCGGCGCGGTGCGGCCGGGGCAGCTGCTGGTGCACACCTCGGGCGCGCACGGCGTCGCGGTGCTGGAGCCGGCGACCAGGGCCGGTGCGCTGCCGCTGGCCCTGCACCCCGCGATGACCTTCACCGGCACCTCGGTGGACGTGGCCCGGCTGGCCGGCTGCCCGTTCGGGGTGACCGCGCCGGAGGAGCTGCGGCCGGTCGCCGAGGCGCTGGTGGTGGAGATGGGCGGCGAGCCGTCCTGGGTGCCGGAGGAGGTCCGGGCGACCTACCACACGGCCCTGGCGCACGGCGCGAACCACCTGGTCACCCTGGTCGCCCAGGCGATGGAGCTGCTGCGCACCGCGGGCGTCGCGGAGCCGGGCCAGATGCTCGGCCCGCTGCTCGGCGCGGCCCTGGACAACGCGCTGCGCTCCGGCGACCTGGCGCTGACCGGCCCGGTCGCCCGCGGAGACGTGGGCACGGTGCGCAAGCACCTGGACCGGCTCGCTACGGTGTCCCCCGACATCGGGCAGGCGTACCGGGCGATGGCCCGGGCGACCGCGCAGCGGGCCGTCCGCAACGGGTCGCTCAAGGCAGAACCGGCGGCGGCGCTGCTGGACGTACTGAACGAGGAGAACCACTGATGGCACGTGACCGGCGCCCCGCCAAGGCCCCGAAGGCTCCGAAGGTCCGCAAGGCGGAGCTGACCCGTACGGTCGAGGAGTTCGAGGCGGCGTTCTGGCCGGACGAGCAGCCGGTCGACAACGCCGTGGTGATGACCATGGGCGCGCTGCACGACGGGCACGCCGCGCTGATCCGGGCGGCCCGCCGCCAGGTCGGCCGGGACGGCCGGGTGGCGGTCACCGTGTTCGTGAACCCGCTGCAGTTCGGCGCCGGCGAGGACCTGGACCGCTACCCGCGGACCCTGGACGCCGACCTGGCGCTCGCCGAGGAGGCCGGCGCGGACGTGGTGTTCGCCCCGACCGCGGAGGAGATGTACCCGAACGGCGAGCCGCAGGTCCGGCTGGCGGCCGGACCGATGGGCGCCGGCTTCGAGGGCGCGTCCCGCCCGGGCCACTTCGACGGCGTGCTGACCGTGGTCGCCAAGCTGCTGCACATCACCGACCCGGACTTCGCGTTCTTCGGCGAGAAGGACGCCCAGCAGCTGGCGCTGATCCGCCGGATGGTCGCCGACCTGGACTTCGACGTGGAGATCGTCGGCGTGCCGACCGTCCGCGAGGAGGACGGCCTGGCGCTGTCCTCGCGCAACCGCTACCTCTCCGAGGACGAGCGCAAGCAGGCGCTCGCCCTCTCCCGCGCCCTGTTCGCCGGCCGCGACGCCGGTGCCCAGGGCGCGACCGCCGTGCGCGAGGCGGCCACCGCCGCGCTCGCCGAGGCGGACGGCATCACCCTCGACTACCTCGCCCTGATCGACCCGGACACCTTCACCGAGGCGCCGGACGACTTCCAGGGCGAGGCGGTGCTGGCTGTCGCGGCCAAGGTCGGCTCGACCCGGCTCATCGACAACACCGGCGTCATCTGCCGCTAGGCAGATGACAATCAAGCGCAGAATCGTTCGGTAATTCGGTAATTCGGTAAGCAGCAATCCCTCAGGCATGCACTCACAGGAGGCGTGACCCATGCTCCGCACCATGCTCAAGTCCAAGATCCACCGGGCCACCGTGACCCAGGCCGACCTGCACTACGTCGGCTCGGTCACGGTGGACGAGGACCTGCTCGACGCCGCGGACCTGCTCCCCGGCGAGCTGGTCCACATCGTCGACATCAACAACGGCGCCCGGCTGGAGACCTACACCATCGCCGGCCCGCGCGGCTCCGGCGTGATCGGCATCAACGGCGCCGCCGCCCGCCTGGTGCACCCGGGCGACCTGGTGATCCTGATCGCCTACGGGCAGATGGAGACCGCCGAGGCCAAGGCGTACATACCCAAGGTCGTGTTCGTGGACGGCGAGAACAAGATCACCGGCTTCGGCGGCGACCCCGCCGAGGCGCCCGAGGGCAGCGGGCTGCTCCGCGGCGACGCGGCGTACGGTGATGCCAACGGCGCGGCCCAGACCGCCGCGCGCTGAAGGAGCCTGTGAAGCCATGTCCTACCGTCTGACCGCCCCCGCACCGGGCTGGACCACGACCACCGACGTCGTCGTGGTCGGCTCCGGCGTGGCCGGCCTGACCGTCGCGCTCAACGTCCGCAAGGCCGGCCTGAGGGCCATGGTGGTCACCAAGGCGATGCTGGACGACGGCTCCACCCGCTGGGCCCAGGGCGGCATCGCCGCCGCCCTGGGCGACGGCGACACCCCCGAGCAGCACCTCGACGACACCCTGGTCGCCGGCGCCGGCCTCTGCGACGAGGACGCGGTGCGCACCCTGGTCACCGAGGGCCCGGACGCGGTCCGCCGGCTGATCGCCGTCGGCGCCGCCTTCGACCGCGACGCGGACGGCGGGATCCTGCTCACCCGCGAGGGCGGCCACCACCGCCGCCGGATCGCCCACGCCGGCGGCGACGCCACCGGCGCGGAGATATCGCGCGCCCTGGTCGCCGCCGTCCGCTCCGACCCGGGCATCGAGCTGATCGAGCACGCCCTGGTCCTCGACCTGCTCAAGGACGCCGACGGCCACGCCGCCGGGATCACCCTGCACGTCATGGGCGAGGGCCAGCGCGACGGCGTCGGCGCGATCCGCGCCCGCGCCGTGGTCCTCGCCACCGGCGGCATGGGCCAGGTCTTCTCCGCCACCACCAACCCGGCCGTCTCCACCGGCGACGGCGTGGCGCTCGCGCTGCGAGCCGGCGCCGAGGTCACCGACCTGGAGTTCGTGCAGTTCCACCCCACCGTGCTCTTCCTCGGCCCGGACGCGGAGGGCCAGCAGCCGCTGGTCTCCGAGGCGGTCCGCGGCGAGGGCGCGTACCTGATCGACCGCGACGGCGTGCGCTTCATGGTCGGGCAGCACGAGCTGAACGAGCTCGCGCCGCGCGACATCGTCGCCAAGGCCATCACCCGCCGCATGCAGGAGCACGGCACCCTGCACATGTACCTGGACGGGCGGCACTTCGGCGCCGAGATGTGGGCCGAGCGCTTCCCCACCATCCTCGCCTCCTGCCGCGCCCACGGCATCGACCCGGTCACCGAGCCGATCCCGGTCGCCCCCGCCGCGCACTACGCCTCCGGCGGCATCCGCACCGACCTGCACGGCCGCACCACGGTGCCCGGCCTGTACGCCTGCGGCGAGGTCGCCTGCACCGGCGTCCACGGCGCCAACCGGCTCGCCTCCAACTCCCTGCTCGAAGGCCTGGTCTTCGCCGAGCGGATCGCCGCCGACCTCACCGCCCGGCACACCGCCGGCGAGCTGACCGAGCGCACCGTGGACGTCGCCGCCGCCCGCGCCGACCGCCCCGTGCCGCTGCTCGCGCCCGAGGCCCGCGCCCGGGTCCAGCACCTGATGACCACCGGCGCCGGCGTGATCCGCTCCGCGGCCTCGCTGGCCGCCACCGCGCAGGGCCTGGAGCAGCTCGCCGAGGACGCCCACGAGCGGCTCGCCGACGAGAAGCCCGCCGACCCGCGGGTCGAGACCTGGGAGGCCACCAACCTCCACCTGGTCGCCTCCGCGCTGGTCGCCGCCGGGACGCTCCGCGAGGAGACCCGAGGCTGCCACTGGCGCGAGGACTTCCCCGACCGCGACGACACCCACTGGCAGCGCCACATCGCGCTGACGGTGGACCACCAGGGGCGCGGGGAGCTGCGCACCCGGCCCACCCCGGACAGCAGGATCGCGGCACCGGCAGCCGACCCTCGTGGACGCGACTGACCCGCCGTACCCACCGCCTCGCGCAGTTCCCCGCGTCCCTGACGGGTCGCCCCCAAGATTGGAGTTCCCCATGAGCCACGACGAGCTTCCGCTCGCGTCCGACGGTTGCGGCGACGGCTGCGCGTGCGGTGACGGCGAGGCGTACGAGACCGGGCTGGACCCCGCGCTCGCCGCGCTGCTGGAGGAGGCCGGCCTGGACCCGGTCGAGGTGGAGGACATCGCCGCGATGGCGCTGTCCGAGGACCTGGCCGGCGGCGAGGACGTGACGTCGGTGGCGACGGTGCCGGCGGACGCGGTGGCGACCGCGGACTTCACCGCCCGCCAGGCCGGTGTGGTCGCCGGCCTGCGGGTGGCGGAGGCGGTCGTCTCGCTGGTCTGCGAGGAGGAGTTCGAGGTCGAGCGGCACGTCGAGGACGGCTCCGCGGTCGAGGCGGGCCAGGTGCTGCTGAGCGTCCGCAGCCGGACCCGCGACCTGCTGACCGCCGAGCGCAGCGCGCTGAACCTGCTCTGCCACCTGTCCGGCATCGCGACCGCGACCCGCGCCTGGGCGGACGCCCTGGAGGGCACCGGCGCGACCGTCCGCGACACCCGCAAGACCACCCCTGGCCTGCGCTCGCTGGAGAAGTACGCGGTGCGTGCCGGCGGCGGCGCCAACCACCGGATGGCGCTCTCCGACGCGGCCCTGGTCAAGGACAACCACGTGGTGGCGGCGGGCGGTGTCGCGGAGGCGTTCAAGGCGGTCCGCGCCGCGTACCCGGAGCTGCCGGTCGAGATCGAGGTGGACACCCTGGAGCAGATCCCGCCGGTGCTGGAGGCCGGGGCGGACCTGATCCTGCTGGACAACTTCACGCCGGAGCTGATGCGCGAGGCGGTGGCGCTGGTGGCCGGCCGGGCGAAGCTGGAGGCTTCCGGCGGTCTGACCCTGGCCACGGCGCGCGAGGTCGCCGAGACTGGTGTCGACTACCTGGCCGTCGGCGCGCTGACCCACTCCTCGCCGATCCTGGACATCGGCCTGGACCTCCGCAGCTCCTGACCCCTCCGACCGCAGAAAGCAGCCCATGCTCCTCACCATCGACGTCGGCAACACCCAGACCACGCTCGGCCTGTTCGACGGCGAGGAGATCGTCGAGCACTGGCGGATCTCCACCGATCCGCGCCGCACGGCGGACGAACTGGCCGTGCTGCTGCAGGGGCTGATGGGCGCCCACCCGATCGTCTCCGCGGACGACCGGGTGGCGGGGATCGCGATCTGCTCCTCCGTCCCGGCCGTGCTCCACGAGCTCCGCGAGGTGACCCGCCGGTACTACGGCGACGTGCCCGCGGTGATCGTGGAGCCGGGCGTGAAGACCGGGGTGCACGTCCTGATGGACAACCCCAAGGAGGTCGGCGCCGACCGGATCGTGAACGCGCTGGCCGCCAACCACCTGTACGGCGGCCCGTGCATCGTGGTCGACTTCGGCACCGCGACCACCTTCGACGCGATCAACGCGCGCGGCGACTACGTGGGCGGCGCGATCGCGCCCGGCATCGAGATCTCGGTGGAGGCGCTGGGCATGCGCGGCGCCCTGCTGCGCAAGATCGAGCTGGTCAAGCCGCGCAACGTGATCGGCAAGAACACCGTGGAGGGCATGCAGTCCGGCGTGCTGTTCGGCTTCGCCGGGCAGGTCGACGGCATGGTCAACCGGATGGCCAAGGAACTGGCCAAGGACCCGAGCGACGTCCAGGTGATCGCCACCGGCGGGCTGGCGACGCTGGTGCTCGGCGAGGCCGAGGAGATCGACGTCCACGAGCCGTGGCTGACCCTGATCGGCCTGCGCCTGATCTTCGAGCGGAACCGCCCCGCCACCACCTGATGCGATCCGCGACACAGGCCCTCCGCTCCCAGCGGGGGGCCTGTCGTCACATGGGCCGACAGGTGCGGGCCGACGATCCGTCCAGTGGCGTCGAGCGAGGAGGCGGCCCGGTCAACTCGTCTGCCTTCCGAAGCAGTTGGCCGTGTACACTCTGGCCCCGCGCTCCGGGAAGCGGTTGGTGACGGACAGTCAGGTGGTCGGCTCGTGTCAGAGGGATCCGGCGGACTCGCGAAGCGGCGGCGGTTGCTCGTTCTCGTCGCGGCAGGTGCGGTCCTCCTGTCGGGCGGGGGCGTGGCCGCGTCGTTCGGCATCAAGTCGCCCGCCCAGGCCGCCGCGGACGCCGAACCGCCCGCGCCGGACACGCTCACCGCGCCGGTCGAGCGGCGGGTGGTGGTGGACACCGTGGTGACCCGCGGGACGGTGACCGCCGAGCAGTCCTTCGAGGTGGCCCCCACCGGTTCCGCCGGCGGCGGCTCCCGGGCGGTGATCACCAAGCTGCCGCTGGCCGCGGGCGCCCGGGTGGACCCCGGCCAGGCGGTGCTGGAGGTGGCGGGACGGCCGGTGTTCGCGCTGCCCGGCGACGTCCCCGTCTACCGCGACCTCAAACCGGGCGCCACCGGGCAGGACGTCCGGCAGCTCCAGAGCGGCCTGCGGTCGCTCGGCTTCGACCCGGGCGACGACCCCGCGGGCACCTACGGCAGCGCCACCAAGTCCGCCGTCCGGGCGTTCTACGCCGCCCGCGGCTACGAGCCGCTGCCGGCCTCCCCCGACGGGCAGGAACGGACGACGGCCGCCGAGGACGGCGTCACCGCCGCCGAGCGGGCCGCCGAGGACGCCAGGGACGCGCTGGCCGCGGCCCGGAGCGGTCAGGGCACCGCGGCACCGGGCGGGGCCCCTCCGGTCGAGGCGGCCCGGAAGCAGGCGGCCCGGGCGGCGGAGGACCTGGCCCGGGCCAGGAGGCGCCTCGCCGAGGTGGTGGAGGCCAACGGGCCGATGGTCCCCAGCTCCGAACTGCTCTTCCTGTCGGGCTTCCCGGCCCGGGTCGACAGCGTCGCGGGGCGGGTCGGCGGTCAGGTGACCGGCACCGTGATGACCGTCTCCGCCGGGGCGCTGATCGTCAGGGGCGAGCTGGACGGCGCCGACAAGGGGCTGATCCGCGCCGGGCAGCAGGTGGAGATCCTCTCCGAACTGGCCGGCCGGAAGGCCGCCGGCACCGTCGCGGACGTGTCGGACACCCCCGGCCCGGCCACTGCCGCCCAGTCCGGTGCCGGCGGTTCCGGGCAGCAGCCCGCCTCCCGCGCGGGCTCCGGCGGCTACCGGCTCCTGGTGAAGCCCGACAACCCGCTCGACCCCGGGCTGGCCGGCCAGGACGTCCGGATCACGGTCCAGGCCGCGGCCTCCAGCGGGCCGGTGCTGGTCGTCCCGCTGTCGGCGGTCTCCGCCACCGCGGACGGCCGGACGGTGGTGACCCTGCTGCGCGACGGACGGCGCAGCCAGGTCGAGGTGACACCGGGGACGGTGGGCGGGGGCAGCGCCGAGGTCCGCCCGCTGGTGCCCGACAGCCTCGCCGAGGGTGACCGCGTCGTGGTCGGCACCCGGTCGGCGCCGGGCCGGACGGAGGCCCGGTGACCGTGCCCGTCCCCCCGGTCGTGGAGTTCCGGCAGGCCGGGCTCACCTACCCGGGCCCGCCCCCGGTCACCGCCCTCAGGCCCTGCGACCTGACCGTGGACCGGGGCGAGTACGTCACCGTGGTCGGCCCGTCCGGGTCCGGCAAGTCGAGCTTCCTGAACCTCGCCGGGCTGCTCGACGCGCCGACCACCGGCCGCTACCTGTTCGACGGCGTGGACACCGCCCAACTGCCGGACCGGGAGCGCACCGCCCTGCGCGGACGCCGGATCGGCTTCGTCTTCCAGTCCTTCCACCTGCTCCCGCACCGGACCGCCGCCGAGAACGTCGCGCTCGCGATGCTGTACGTGTCGCCGTCCGGCCGCCGGGCCGCCGCGGCACGGCGGGAGCGGGCCGAGGAGGCGCTGGTCGAGGTCGGCCTGGGCCACCGGCTCCGGACGACCACCGACCGGCTGTCCGGCGGGGAGCGCCAGCGGGTCGCCATCGCGCGGGCCCTGGTGAACCGGCCGGCCCTGATCCTGTGCGACGAGCCGACCGGCAACCTGGACTCGGCGACCGCCGAGTCCGTCCTGACCCTGCTCGACGGGCTGCACGCGGACGGGCTGACCGTCGTCCTGATCACCCACGACCCGCAGGTCGCCGCGCGCGGCCGCCGGACGGTGGCGATCCGCGACGGCGAACTGCACGAGACGGAGCGGGAGTGAAGGTGTTCGGGCCGCCCCGACGAGGCCCACGTGGCGCACGCGGCGCACGCGGCACCGACCGGACGGCGCCGACCCGGCTCGCCGCCCGGGACCTGCTGGCGGAGGCCGTGACCGGCCTGCTGCAGCGCCCAGCCCGCTCGGCGCTCACCGCGCTCGGCACCGTGCTCGGGGTCGGGGCCCTCGTGGCGATCCTCGGCCTGACGGCGACCGCCTCCTCCCGGATCGACGCGCGCTTCGACGCGCTGAGCGCCACCGAGGTCACCGTGGAGGACATCGGCGGCGGCCGCCCGGGCGCCACCGGGCTGTCCTTCCCCGCCGACGCCGACCGGCGCGTCGGGCAGCTGAACGGCGTGCAGGCCGCCGGCGTCTACTGGCCGGTCGACCTGGCCGACGACACCGTGCGCGCGGCACCGGTCGGCCCGCGGCGGACCGGGGAGCAGGTGACCGTGGTCGCGGCGTCCGCCGGGGCGATGGCCGCGGCCGTCCCCCACTTCGCCCAGGGGCGGGGGTTCGACCAGTGGCACGACTCGACCGCCCGGCAGGTGGCCGTGATCGGCTCCGGCACGGCCGCCAGGCTCGGCATCACCACCCTGGACACCCAGCCCGCCGTCTTCATCGGCGGCCGGCCGTTCGCCGTGATCGGCATCGTGGACGAGGTGCAGCGCAAGGCCGACCTGCTGCTGTCCGTGACCGTGCCGCGCGGAACCGCGGCGAAGCTCTGGGGCGGGCCGGGCCGGGAACGCGCCAGGATGCTCATCGCCACCCGGCTCGGGGCGGCCCGGCAGGTGGCGGCCGAGGCCCCGCTCGCCCTGGACGCCACCCATCCCGAGTACTTCAGGCCGCTGCCCCCGCCGGACCCCCGGGCCCTGCGCGGCGGCGTGTCCTCGGACCTGAACCAGCTCTTCCTGCTGCTGGCCGGCATCTGCCTGGTGATCGGGACGGTCGGCATCGCCAACACCACCCTGGTCGCCGTCCTCGAACGGGTCGGGGAGATCGGCCTGCGCCGCACCCTGGGCGCCCGCCGGCGGCACATCACCGCCCAGTTCCTCGCCGAGTCCGCCTCGCTCGGCCTGCTCGGCGGGCTGGTCGGCACCTCGCTCGGGGTGCTCACCGTCCTCGGCGTGGCGGTCGGCCGGGACTGGACCCCGGTGATCGACCCGGCGACCGTCGCGGCGGCGCCCGCCATCGGTCTGGCCACCGGCCTGCTGGCCGGTGCCTACCCGGCCTGGCGGGCCGCCCGAATCCAACCCGCGGAGGCGCTCCGCCGCTGAACCGGCACCGCCCTGTCAGACGATCCGCAGATAGGCCGAACCGGGCCTGTCACCTCGTCAATCGCCATAAATCGGACGTACGCCACGTAGTGTCGTGCCATGCCAACGCCACACGGATCGCGAGGCGGCATGGCCTTCAGCGCCGACGAAGTCCGGGTGCTGCGCCGTGTCCTCGCCCAAGCCCTGCACCCCGCCGACCGGATCCAGCCGACCACCGCCACCGAGCTGTGGACCGAGGACGTCCAGGACGCACTGCGGCTCACCGAGGCCATCGACGAGGCGGTGCAGGAGGGCGGCCGACTGCGCGCCTTCCTGCTCGCCGACCTCGCCCGCTACCGCAGCGCGCTGCCCGGCGGCGCGGCCGGCTACCTGGAGCGGCTGGAGGAAGCGGTCGCCGACGGCTACCTGCCCACCCCCGAGGACCTGGCCGCGCTGCGCTCGCTCTCCCGGATGCCGTGCGGCACAGCCGAGCGCTCCCGCCGGTCCCGGCTGGCCGGGCGCTGCCACGCGCTCGCCGAGGCCGAGATCCGCGAACGGCTGTTCCTGACGTCCGGGCAGCGCCACCTCACGGCGGTGCCCAGCCCGGCGCCCGAACCCCTGCCCACCATCCCCGTTGGAGGACGGATCCCGATGAGCACCCAGAAGCCCCCGCCCCCCGCGGACCGCCCCCAGCCCCGCCGCATGCCCACCCCCGCCGAGCTGTTCGGCCGCCGCCCCCAGCCCGCTCCCCACCCCCACCCGGACGACCGCGCCGGCGACGACGAGCGCCCCGAACTCGCCACCGGCACCGACGGCTGACCGTCCGCCGGCCCCGAACCGCCCCGTCGGCCTCCTCCCGGCGGGGTCTTTTCCGTTCCGGGGGTCGCCCTGTCGACAATGCCCCTTCACCTGGCGGCACGTCAGATCACGGCTGGGCAAAACTTCGCATTGATACGAACCTTCCTGTCCCGAACTGTCCGATTCATTTCCGGCCACCCCGCTCCCGGAACCCCTAGGGTCTGCGACGCATCGCCTGTCTGCACATCCTTTGGGGGGACCATGCGCATCGTGCGCACCCGCACGCTCGGGCTGACCGTGGCGGCCGCCGCCGCGGCCGCCACGACCTTCTCCGCCCTTCCCGCGCACGCCGCCGCCGACGAGCTCCGCCTCGAGGTGGCGAAGGCCGTCGCGATCGCGCCCGCGCCGGACAGCGGCGACGCCACCGCGACCCCGCTGCTGGTGGGCGTCAACGGCCACCTGGGCGGGGGCGTCCAGAAGACCATGACGCTGACGTACGACACGACCGGCCTGGCCGGCGTCGCGAGCTTCACGCCGGACACCGGCTGGGGCAGCAAGTGCACGGTCCAGGGCCAGGTGCACACCTGCAGCTTCGCCCAGTACGGCAACGACAAGTACCCGGACTTCAACCACCAGCTGCAGCCCAAACTGACCCCGCTGAAGGGCGTCAAGCCGGGCACCTCCGGCCACATCAGAATCACCGAGACCTGGGACGGCGGCCCGGTCAACACCGCGGACACCACGGTCTACGTCGGCGGCCCCGACCTGCAGTTCGTGACGGACGCGCAGAACCCGGAGAACGTGGAGGCCGGCAAGCCCGGCTCCACCGTCAAGCAGGTCTTCAGGATCACCAACAAGGGCACGGTGGAGAGCGGCCGGCTCGTCCTGGTGGTGAACGCCTCGACCAGCCTCACCTTGAAGCAGCGCTTCGCCAACTGCGAGTACGCCCACCGCGGCGCCGGCGACAACGGCCAGTACTCCTGGACCGACGAGGACGTGGCGATCTGCGCCATCGACACCTCGGTCAAGCCGGGCGAGACGGTCACCGTCGACCCGATCGAGCTCGGTCTCGGCGCCGACGCGCTCTACACCGACGTCGAGGTCCTCGCGCTCTCCGACGAGGGCGACGGCACCGAGTGGTGGCGCAAGAACCTCCACTTCGAGCCGGTGAAGAGCGGCCCGCGCCTGACCGTCGGCAAGCCGGAGACCCCGGGCGCCAAGTCCGGCCCGCCGAACGTCGGGCCGTACTCGCACAACACCCTCATCGTCCAGTACCACGCCGACAGCACCGCGGACTTCGCGGCGCAGGGCGGCTGGGCGCCGACCGACGGCGGCAAGAAGGGCGTGCTGACCATCGGCGCGCACAACGCCGGCCCGGCCTCGGTGGGCTACCTGCGCAGCGGTGAGCCGGTCGCCCAGATCCTGGTCAAGCTCCCGGCCGGTGCCGCGGTCTCCGGCAAGCTGCCGGAGGGCTGCGGAACCCCGAGCGACCAGCCGAACACGGTCAACTGCAGCACCGACATGTGGCTGCCCAACGGCGGCCAGCGCGTCTTCGCGCTCCCCCTGACGGTGAGCGACCCGGCGTCCGCCCCGAAGGCGAAGGTCGGCCTCACCACCTCGGAGGGCACCTACAACGGCGGCAAGTACCTCGACCTGCCGTTCGACCGGAACAGCGCCAACAACACGGTCGACGTCGCCCTCGGCAGCAAGCCCAGCGGCAGCGTGCCGACCGGCCCGACCGCGCACCCAACGCCGACCGACCCCCAGCCGACCCGGCCCCGGCCGAGCGGCTCGGCCTCCGGCTCCGCCCACCCGTCCGCGTCGGCCACGGCGAGCGGCACGGCGGCGCACACCGGCGGCAACCTCGCCTCCACCGGCGCCTCCGGCATCGGCCCGATGGTCGGTGGCGGCATCGCCGCGATCGCCCTCGGTGGCGGCGTGATCGCCCTGGTGGCCCGCCGCCGCAAGGCCGGCGCGCACCAGTAGCACCCGCCCGACCCTCCGGTCGCCGGCCCCCGGGACGCCCTCGCGGCTCCCGGGGGCCGTTGCGCCGCAGGGGTAATCCCGTGGCGGGAGTGCCCGTGAGCCTGGCTACCCTTGTGGGGTGAGCGATCAGAGCAGCGTCCCCCAGGCCGACGACCTTCCGGAGCAGATGCGCGTCCGGCGCGAGAAGCTGGACCGGCTCCGGGCGGCCGGCATCGACCCGTACCCGGTCGGTTTCCCCCGTACCTCCACCATCGCGGACCTGCGCGCCAAGCACCCCGACCTGGAGCCGGACACCGCCACCGGCGAGCGGGTCGGCATCACCGGCCGGGTGATCCTGGCCCGGACCGGCGGCAAGCTGTGCTTCGCGACGCTCCGCGACGGCTCCGGCGACCTGCAGGTGATGCTCTCGCTCGACAAGCTGGGCGAGGAGCGACTGGCCGCCTGGAAGGCCGACATCGACCTGGGCGACCAGGTGGGCGTCGAGGGCGAGGTGATCACCTCCCGCCGCGGCGAGCTGTCGGTGATGGTGGACCGCTGGGAGCTCACCGCCAAGTGCCTGCGCCCGCTGCCGGAGAAGCACAAGGGCCTGACCGACCCGGAGGCCCGGGTCCGCCAGCGCTACGTGGACCTGATCGTGAACCCCGAGGCGCGCGAGATGCTGCAGCTGCGCACCAAGGTGGTCCGCTCGATCCGCCGCACCTACGAGGACCGCGGCTACCTCGAGGTCGAGACCCCGATGCTGCAGCCGATCCACGGCGGCGCCAACGCCCGTCCGTTCAAGACGCACATCAACGCGTACGACATCGAGCTCTACCTGCGCATCGCGACCGAGCTCTACCTCAAGCGCCTGGTGGTCGGCGGCGCCGAGAAGGTCTTCGAGATCAACCGGAACTTCCGCAACGAGGGCGCCGACGCGACCCACAACCCGGAGTTCACCGCGCTGGAGTCGTACGAGGCGTACGGCGACTACGACACCCAGGCCGAGCTGATCCGGGCGATCATCATCAACGCCGCCCGCGACGCGCTGGGCACCACCGTGGTGCGCGGCCTCGGCCCGGACGGCCAGGAGCACGAGATCGACCTGGCCGAGCCGTGGGAGGAGGTGTCGGTCTACCCCGGCATCTCGGCCCGCCTGGGCGCCGAGGTCACCCCGGACACCTCCGTCGAGGAGCTGCGCCGGCTCGCCGACGGCGCGGGCGTGCCGTGGGAGAAGGAGTGGGGCCACGGCCAGATCGTCCTGGAGATGATCGAGCGCCTGCTGGAGCACCACGCGATCCGGCCGACCTTCATCAAGGACTACCCGACCGAGGTCTCCCCGCTGACCCGCCAGCACCGCTCGATCCCGGGCGTGGCGGAGAAGTGGGACCTGGTCATCTTCGGCACCGAGATCGGCACCGCCTACTCCGAGCTGATCGACCCGGTCGAGCAGCGGGCCCGCCTCACCGCCCAGTCGCTGCTGGCGGCCGGCGGCGACGTCGAGGCGATGCAGCTGGACGAGGACTTCCTGCGCGCCCTGGAGTACGCGATGCCCCCCACCGGCGGCCTCGGCCTCGGGGTGGACCGCCTGATCATGCTGCTCACCGGCAAGAACATCCGCGAGACGGTGCTCTTCCCGCTGGTGAAGCCGGCCGCGAAGGCCGGCGCCGGGACGGACGCCGGGACCGGCGCCGAAGCCGAGAGCTCCGAGGAGGAGTGACCTGATGGACTACGTCAGCGCAATCGTGCCGCCGCTCGTCATGGCGATCGGCTTCGGCTTCCTGGTGCGGGCCATCATCCGCAGCCAGGGCGGTGCCCAGAAGGCCAAGGAGGACGCGGCCGCCGAGGCGCTGGCGGCCCGTTCCGCGGGTGCCGCGGGCGAATAAATCCACGGATCGCACCGGGGGGGGGGGGGGCCCGCGGGGGGGGGGGGGGGGGGGGGGGGGGGGGTGGGTTTTTTGTTTTTTTAATTGGCGGGGTTGAGCGAGGAC